>PNLE01000028.1 GCA_013822855.1 Planctomyces sp. | reverse complement strand
AACGCCGTGCGTCAACAGGTTGTCCAGGAAGTCGACGTGCTGCGTGTGAAAGTCCGATAGCGTGTGATCGTCCACCGAAACGCCCCCGCACAGCCCCATCCAAAACGGATGCCGCGTGCGGAGTCGAGCCACTTCGCGAGCCGAACGGACTCCTTTCAGGGTGGCCTATCACCATAGGGCCGGCACGATCCGAGGATCGATCGAGCCCGACCGACACTCCCCTCGATCGCTCGGATTCAGGCATGAAATCGGCTGAGATCCAGCGATTCAACACCAGCCCAGACGGTTCGGACAGGTTCGTCAGCTAGCACAAACGGCTCCAGCGAGAACTCCCGCCATTCCGTTCGACTTCGCCGAGCCCGCTGACACCGGGCCGCTGGCTGACTCACACCGCTCATTCCCAATCCTCCACTCACCGGGCCGGACTCACCACCAAGAACTCGGAACACGTTCCACCAACCCCACCACGAACAAAACACGACCGGTCGAGAATCGGTTGAAAACTTCACAGCCTCGCAGCGAAAGCCCCATTGGCAGCGACCCCATGCCAGAAACCTCGGATGCAGCCGAAGACACCAGCCCCCTGTTCTGGAATTCGGATGGATTTCTGGAATCCCGTTCTCAGCACCGGATGGTGTCTTCTGGTACACTCCACTCGGCTCTGGAGAAGAGGCAGGCAGTCGCTGCGCCGGTTCATCACGGTTGTTGATCATGGTGACTTGGCGGAGAGGAAAGTCCGGGCTCCACAGGAGACGGCGGTGGATAACGTCCACCATCCGCGAGGGTCGGGAAAGTGCCACAGAAAAGATACCGCCTGGAAAGTTCGCTTCCCGGGTAAGGGTGAAATGGTGCGGTAAGAGCGCACCGCGGTTCGGGTGACCGAACTGGCAGGGTAAACCCCGCCGGGAGCAAGACCAAGCAGAGCGGAAGGCGGACTCGTGCCGCTTCAGACCTCTCCGGTCTGGAACCACCGCTCGGGTCGGTTGCTGGAGGCTGTTGGCAACAACAGTCCTAGAGAAATGACTGTCCACGACAGAACCCGGCTTACGCAGCTTCTCCAGGGCTTTTATTTTCTCCGTCCTTTGCGTTTCTCTCGTTTTTCCTGAACGAGAGATTCAGATAAGCATCGGCAAATTTTTCCGATTTTTTTGTCAGAGTCTGGAAAAAAGTCGTAAACCTTGACGCAGGATGGGTACGTTTACTAGAGAGTGGCTGATGGATGGAATCCGACCAGCCGAGATGGATGATTCGGCAAATGACGAGCGGTTCGCCCGTTCACTTTCCGAAGCCCTGCCCGCAATCATCAAACCAGTGTTGGTTGATGCCCATCAATGGATGTTGCGAAGCAAGGTTAAGTCCAGCCGTAAAACGTGAGTCCGCATGTCGCAATGTGCAACAAAAAGGCCTGCACGTGAAGGGACTGCAACAGAAAGGACAAGGAGGTTGAAATGCTGGTGTTGTCAAGAAAAGCTGGTGAGTCTCTGGTGATTGGCCAAGGGATCTTCGGCGAAGGCGTCCAAGTGACTGTCGTTGCCATTCAAGGGAACCGCGTCCGACTCGGTATCACCGCTCCTGCGGAAGTGAGCATCCGACGTCAGGAAATCGTCCTCGACTTGCCGGAAGGCATGACCATCGAGGGTTCGGATTTCGCCAGCAACGACCAGTCGCAGCGAACTCCCGAGTTGGTTTGAATGGCTGTCGGGTGTGGCCTGATTCACTTGATGGTGCCACATCCCGGCGGCTTCTTTGCTCCGCTGACCCTGTTGATTTCAGAGCCTCCTTTACGAGGTGGCCCCTCAAGTCAGCTCCTCACCATTTGATTGAGAGTGACGATCTTTCGAGATCCGGCAGCAACTGAAGTGTCTCTTCCATCACCAAAATTAAACCCCCGACATTGATCGGGGGTTTTCTTTTTGGTGGTCGCCAAAACTTGAGATGACTGCTCAATCGCTAAATGCTGCGTCGAAGGCCCGGCCGCTGGGCTTGAAGTCGACATTCTTCACGTACTGGCACGCTTCCCGCGCACCATGCTCGCGGTCCATGCCACTGTCTTCCCACTCGATCGAGAGGGGGCCTTCGTACTTGATGTGGTTTAAGGCGCGGATGATATCCTCGAACTGCACCCCCCCCCGGCCCACGCTGCGGAAATCCCACCCGCGACGGGGATCACCGAACGACAGGTGGCTCGACAAGATGCCGCTCTTCCCGTTGAGCGTGACCTTCGCGTCCTTCATGTGGGCATGATAGATGCGGTCGGGGAACGCGCGGATGAACTCCACGGGATCGACTCCCTGCCAGATCAGGTGGCTGGGGTCAAAGTTGAAGCCGAACTCTTCCCGCCGGTCGAGGGCCTGGAGCGATCGTTCGGCCGTGTAGATGTCGAAGGCGATCTCGGTCGGGTGGACCTCCAGCGCGAACTTGACGCCGCACTCCTGGAAGACATCGAGGATCGGGTTCCAGCGGTCGGCAAGCAGCTTGAAGCCGTCATCGATCATCGACTTGGGCGTCGGCGGGAAGTCGTACGTCAAGTGCCAGATACTCGAACCGGTGAAGCCGTTGACGACCCCCACGCCCAGCTTGCGGGCAGCCCGGGCGGTATTCTTCATCTCTTCGATGGCCCGCTGGTTGACGCCGGCGGGGTTGCCGTCGCCCCATACGTAAGGGGGCAGGATCGATTTGTGCCGCAGATCGATGTTGTCCAGCACCGCCTGGCCGACAAGGTGGTTCGAGATGGCGAACACCTGCAGATCGTACTTCTCGAGCAGATCGCGCTTCCGCTGGCAGTACCCGTCGTCCGAGAGGGCCTTGTCGACTTCGAAGTGGTCGCCCCAGCAGGCCAACTCGAGTCCGTCGAACCCGAAGTCGCGGGCCTTCTTGCAAAGGTCTTCCAGCTTGAGGTCGGCCCACTGGCCGGTGAAGAGCGTAACGGGACGGGACATGACGAAACCTCGGCGCGAAGGGACGGGTGAATCGGAGGCGGGCCGCACGACCCACTCCGGCGACGCCCTCGAGCCATCGCCAAAGCAGGCATCAACAGCCCCGCACATGAGAATGGTATGGCCGTTTTCCGGACGTTTGTAAAGGGAGTGAAATGACTCCCTCCACCTGTGGAAGTCGTGAGAGAGCCTGACTCCCCGCATAGGAGATTTTCCCTGTAGGATCTCCGCCATCTCTTCGCGACAGGAACTGCCCCATGACCGCCCCCGTCCTTCGTCCACTGACGCTCCCCGAAGTCGAGCAACTGGTCGCTTGGGCCGCACTCGAAGGCTGGAATCCGGGCCTCCACGATGCCACGAACTTCTGGGCCGCCGATCCCGAGGGGTTTCTCGGCATCGAGGTCGCCAGCGAACTCGCGGGGGCTGGCAGCATCGTTCGCCACAATCCCCACTTCGGCTTCATGGGCCTGTTCATTCTCCGCCCCGAGTTTCGCGGCCAAGGCCTGGGCGAATATCTCTGGTTCACCCGGCGGGATCATCTGCTGTCACGGCTCACACCACTCCCCGGCCACGCGACAGGCACCATCGGCCTCGACGCGGTCACCAGCATGATCCCGTTCTATGCAAAAGGAGGCTTCGTCCCCCACCATCGCCACTGCCGGTACGAAGCCCTGCCCAACGCATCGTCAACCGAGGGCTGCCCGCCCCAACTTGCGAACCGGATCATCGATCAGATCACCACTCTGAACACCGTCCCCCGCGCAGTCATCGAAGCCTTCGACAGCCGCTGCTTCCCCGGTTCACGCACCCTCTTTCTGAGTGCCTGGCTGACTCAACCCGGCTCGCACGCCTTCGCCTGGCGGGAAGGGGACGCACTTCGCGGCTACTGCGTCTTACGACCTTGTCGCACAGGTTGGAAGCTGGCCCCGCTTTATGCGGAAACCCAGGCGATCGGGCGGAATCTGCTGCTCCACAGCCTCACCCACACCAAGGGCGAACCACTCATCATCGACGCACCGGACAACAACCCCGCCGCCATCGAACTCTGCGAAAGCCTCGGCATGCGGCAAACCTTCGAATGCACCCGCATGTATTACGGCCCAGCCCCCACCCTCACCGACGCCCACATCTTCGGCATCACCTCCCTCGAACTCGGGTAGATCTCCCGTAGGATTCGCTCCGCGGACCATATTCCCCATAGCCACTTCACAACATCACTCCTCCACCACCCGCACTTCGACGGGATGTGCGTAGTCCTCCCACAACTGGTCGATCGCCGCCACATCCGGCTTTCCCGTATGGGTGAAGAAACGGTAGCGGGTGATGTAGGGCTTTCCCGGCTCGATCGTGAAGGGGCCGACAACCACGGGGGAGACGGAGAAGTAGGGCATCGTGGGATGCAGCCGCACGGGCTGCGGGAAACGGAAGTTCGCAGGATTATCGAAGACCGTGATCCCGCCCCAGGTCGGCGTGGAATCGTTCGTATTGTCTTCCCGCTTGACGACAACGCCCGACAGATCGCACCAGCGGGGCCGGGTGTGGTTGCCGTCGACGCGTGTCTTCCCTTCGCTCGTCAAAAACTCGCCCTGCCCCGGCTCCAGCCATTCCGGTCGGCCGCGAACACACAGCCCGCCGTAGTCGTTTTTCAAGAGTCTGAGCGGGGATTCGCCGGCACAGGTGAGTGTCGACTTCCAATCGAAGAGGAAACCGTCCGTCCGTCGGAAGACCCGCACTTCCCAGACTTCATTCAACGCCACTTTCGGGCCGCCGGGGGCGGTGTTGTCGACGTGTTCGAGCTGGGCGGTGAAGCTTGCGAAGACCGGGCCGCTCGCGACCTCTCCCAGCCGGGTGTGGCGGACTTCGCCCTGCGCTTTGTGGCTGTTCCAGAAGTCGACCTTGCGGCCTTCGAACTGGGCGTTGACCCAGGCAAACATGATCCCATGCTGGTGCATATGGTCGGGCGGCATCGCCTCTGTCAGTTGCCTTCCCAAGGGATCGAAGACAGGATGGATAAACCCGCTCCGCGCATAGAACGGCTTGGTCGCATCCGCCGTGGGCATGACCGCCTGCTGGTACTTCAGCACTGGCCTAGCCCCCACCGCCAGTGTTAAATCCTGCTCGCCGAGCGTCGCCGTCACCGCCGCGGGAAGTTCATCGGGGGTCCTGTTACTTGCAGCCCCCGTCGCTTTGTCATCCGCCGTGAGCACATACCGCCGCGTTCCGCCTGCGGGAAGCTCATCCAACATCCACCAAACCCTCGGCGACGACCCCGCCTCGACCTGGCATGGCACCTTCTTCCCCGAACCCACCTCGACCAAAGAAACCCGCTTCGCCAGCTTCCACACCTCCGGAAGCTCGATATCAACCGGCACATCCACCCGCCCCAGCTTCCCGGCGGAAATCTCGATCAGCGTGGAGGCCGATTCAGCAGCAATGGCGGGAGTGCTAGCCATTGCCAAAACAACTACAAGTAGAGAAGTCATGACGACGACTCCCATAACTGTCGGTATCAACCTGAAGTCGACTCGCATCACGTTTCTCCCATTCTCGGGACGTCGGATCCGTTAATTAGCAATTCCTACAAGATGTCAACCAAGCAATCGCTTATGTTACACGAGGACGGTATTCAAGGCTTCCGACGGATGGAACCTCCCATCCGTCGTATCCACTACAGATCAAAGTGCGCAGCTCCAGTGTACTTAACGATCCCGTTTCCATAACTTCGTGGAGAAACTCGTAAACCAAGTCATCATCGATTCGATACCTAGATTCTAACGCGCACTTCACATACCAATGATTTCCAGATAAGTGGAGCTCGACATACGGAAGCAACACATCATCCTGACGATGAATTCTCACGTGGCTATTGGATAGGACGGCCCGATACTTGCGGGATCTGAGAAACCCAACAAGATCGTCAAAACCACATAAAGGGGGAAATCTTGCTGCAAAGACATCGACATCCTGAACCATGAGCGCCAATCGTCTCCATCGACTTCCACGAGCCAACCTTGAAACCTGGCTGACTTCAGAAGTTCATATTGACGCTCGGGAGTTGCAAATAACTCGATTACCGACTTCAGAAGCAGGCGGAATGATTTGCATGCGAAAGCGGCTCCGTTCAAAAAATTGACGTACACCCGCTTCTCGCCAAACAGAAACACTGGTGGATGATTTGCATGGCCTTGGGGCCCAATGGAGAGGGTGCCACGGAACTGTGAAACGATGTACCCGGCCTTTCGCAAGTTGTCTTTGATCCGTTGAGCAGCCTCCTGCGGCTCATACTCTTGCTCCGACTTCATATGTAAGCTCCGATCACAGATTCGATTGTCCCTCACGAACCCATTTGAGATTCTTGTGTCCACATGGATATCAAACCTAAACCACGATCCAAGTTTCTCTTGAGCGGCATCCAAAATATGTCACGACCACTGCATTACCCGAAGATTCCAAATTCAAAAGATTTTCCGCTTGGGGAGTGTATCGCCTTCGAGAAGTACGACGGCACGAATGTCCATTTTCGATGGGAGAGGGAGTTGGGTTGGTACGCTTTCGGTACTCGGCGTGATGAGTTTCCCTTTGATGCAGCCGGTAGCAATGAATTCATTGAGCATCATCCTGAACTTAAAGATGTCGCCAACGTCTTTTCCTTGAGTCTTGCAACGCTTGTCAATGCCGAGCTTGATCAGATCTTGCGGAAGCGTGAGTTCTCGGAATGTACCATTTTCGCGGAATTCCTGGGTGAAGAGTCATTTGCCGGGAAGCACAAATGCGAAGATCCGAAGCGACTTGTGATTTTCGATGTTGAGTTGGACGGCGTTATCCTGAGCCCTTTTGAATTTGTGGACTTATTCGCTCAATTACCGATTGCAAGGATCGTGTACCGAGGCAAATTCAGCGGGGCTTTTGCCGATGATGTCCGACACGGCAAGTACAATGTTTCTGAAGGGGTGATCTGCAACGCTCTTAGTCGCGAGGGGCAAGTGGTGATGGCGAAAATCAAAACCAATCGTTACCTCGACCGTCTTCGACAAGCCTTTGCTCAAGACTGGGAACAGTACTGGGAGTAAATCCGAAGAAGTTCCCTGTCCATTCAAAAAACAAGCCCGCCGCTGGCAGTCATACCAAGGGCGGGCTTGTTGAGGTTGATCGCAGCGGTCATGTCGGCCAGCAGGCCATAAGTCCTACTGCTCCATGACTTCCTCTTCCTTCGCTTCGGCGACGGTGTTGACCTTCCCCTCGTACTTCTTGGTCAGTTCCTGGACCGACTCCTTGGTCGCTTCGTGGATGTCCTCGCTCATCAGCTTGTCTTTGAGGGCGGTGTCGGCGTGCTTGTTCGCATCGCGGCGGATGTTGCGGATCGCCACGCGGGCGTCCTCTGCCATCTCCTTCACGCGGCCCACGATCTGCTTGCGGCGTTCGGTCGACAAGGGGGGCACATTGAGGCGGATCACGCGGCCGTCGTTGTTCGGGGCCAGCCCCACATCGCTCGCCTGGATCGCCTTGCCGATCTCACTGAGGATCGACTGGTCGAACGGCTTGATCATGATCTGCTGCGGTTCGGGAACGCTCACCGTCGCCAACTGCTTGATGGGCGTCGGCGAGCCGTAGTACTCGACGCGGATTGAATCGACGAGACTGGCGTTCGCCCGGCCCGTGCGAAGGCCGACGAGCTGATCCTGCAGCACCTGGGCCGCCTTGTCCATGCGCTCTTCGGCATCAAGCAGAATTTCATCGGGATCCATCGAAGTCTCTCCACGGCGTGGGCGGCAAAAGTTGGTCGGTACCTGATCAGGAAAGAATAATCATTCCCAAGACTGGCCGGAAGTCGCGGGGGAGAGGGGCGGAAAAGGTGGGCAGCGAAAAAGCGTAGAAGCCAGAAGGGGAGAAGGAAAAAATATGGGAAGGAAAGAAGCCGGAGCGAAAAGCGACAGGCTGCGGACGGGTCATTGGTGAGGGATGGGCGAAGGGATCAAGGCGAGGACGCAACCCGACGAGGATTCTTACCAACCATCAACCATCAACTCCCCACGCTACCTTCTGGCTGCTGCCGCAGCCGCCACGGCCAGTTCATCGCAGCGCTCGTTCTCGGCGTGGCCGGCGTGGCCTTTGATCAGTTTGAACTGCACCTGATGCCGGGCGAGGAGGGTGTCGAGTTCCTGCCAGAATTCGACATTCTTGACGGGCTTGAAGGACTTGCCTTCCTTTCTCTGCCAACCGTTTCTCTTCCAACCGGGGAGCCATTCGCTCGACCCTTTGGCGACATAGCTGCTATCCGTTACGACTTCGACGCGGGAGCGGCTCTTCAAAGCTTTGAGGCCTTCGATGACTGCCTGAAGCTCCATTTGATTGTTCGTCGTCTCGGGAAGGCCACCGCTCCCCTCGCGCTCTTTTCCGGAAGCCGGGTGGCGCAGGATGTAGCCCCAACCACCGGGGCCGGGATTGCCGCTGCAAGCCCCATCCGTGAAGAGCTGCACGTACGGCATCGCCGCTGCAGGTGAGGCCTCTTCGGAAGTGGACGACGAGTCTGGCGACATGGCGGCTGGGAACTCCGAAGACATGGCCTGAGCGATTTTCCAACTGTGCCACTTGTCCGTTGGCGCTGCGCAGAGCGCTATGGCACAGCGCGGAGCATTAGCGCTGCCAAGTTCCACACGCGCGGAATTCACACAACCGACTGCTAGAGATCTATCCTCAGTCAGCCTGAATTAACATCCACAGGCTCGGCGAGGAGGTCGTGTCTTAACGCTCACGGAAGATGATGCGCCCACGATTCAAGTCGTAAGGGCTGACTTCGACCTTCACTTTGTCACCGGGGACAATACGGATGAAGTGCTTGCGCATCTTGCCCGCGACGTGAGCCAAAACCTCGTGCCCATTCGACAACAGGACTCGAAACTGCGTGTTGGCCAGCGCCTCCACGACGTCGCCATCCACTTCGATGGCTTCTTCTTTCGCCATAACTCGTTGCCCGACCTTTCGTTAAACCAAAATTCTATGACTTCAAAATGCTTGCACGCTTCCCTGATTCTACCCGAGTGTCCAGAAACTCGCCAGCTCTTGGCAACATCCGCAAACATCATCCAGTCTTTAGGAATTCTTCATCGAGGGGGGCCGGATGTCTTGAGGTCTCGTCCACGGTTCCTGTGTTTCCCTCCGAAACCACTCCCGTGGCTCTCGTCTCGGCCACGGTTTACTGGCACGATTGACTCGCAACGAGGGTTTGAACGATCTCCGGGAAGGTGGGATCCGCGAAAGATCTTCCGACCGCCGAACAGCGTTCCCGAATCGTCCATCGCTGGTTTTCCCCACGAGCCAGGAACATGAGAACCTCTGGATGTCACGCTTCACCCGCCGCTACGGCCCGCTGCTTCTGGCCAGCCTTCCCGTGCTGGCGGCGATCATCGCCGGTGTGCTCGAGTGGATCTGGCAGCCGGGCTTCAGCGCGCTCACCTGGTACACTTCGGTCTGGGCCCTCGTCGGCTGGGCGGTGGCTCTGGGACTGCTGATCCGCTGGACGAACCGCAAGAAACTCTTTCCCCACCCCTCGATCACCATTCCTCCCGGCGCGTCGCGGCATGACGAGGAGGCCTGGAAGATCATCCGACAAGCGGAAGCCCAACTGGATGAACAACTCGCCGCCATTCCCGGTGTCGACGACCGGATCAAACTGCTCGGACTGACCTTGGAAGAACTGGCCATGTCGATCGCCCAGGTCTACCGGCCCGGCGTGAGCCGGCCTTACAGCGACCGCACGGTGATCGAGATCTTCTCCATGGTGGGGCTTTCCGCCCGCTCGCTGAGGCATTGGCTCACCTGCGCGATTCCCGGCGTGGGCCTGCTTTCGGTGGGTGAAGCCCAACTCCTGATGGGTGTCTCGGATCTCTACCGCAAGCGTCAGATCCAGATCGACCGCATCGCCGCCGCCGTCAGTGGTTCACTGCTGCTCATTTCGGGGTTGGTGGGGCTCGCTTTCGATTCCGAGGTAGGCCTGGTGATGGCGCGGGGGATGTTCGGCTTCCTCCTGCTGGTCGTCATTCCCCGGTTCTTCTGGAGGCAATGCCACGACCGGATCTCGAAGGAGTTCATGCACGCCGCTCTCCTACAAATGGGGGGTGAGGCGGGATCGCTCCTCATCGAGCTTTCCAACGGCGGCCTGCGCAAGGGCACACAAGCCCATGTGGAACTCCAACGACAACTCGCCGCCACCCGGCCCAAGGAGCGGGCCATTCTGCCCACCACCTGGCGGCTGTGGTTCATCTATTCCCTGCTGGTCGTGCCGTATGCGTGGCTGGGGATTGTGGGAACCTACGCCCTGGTGATCGACCACTGGTGGATCCCCTTGGCTCTGTTGGCGGCCATTTCGTGGGGCATCGCCTGGGTTTGGTGGCGAAGTCTGCGGGCGGGCAATACCTCGCCCGAGAAGATCGGACGGATTGAGCAGCAGGTGGCGGACTTCGCGCGGAATCAGCCGTGGCCGCCCCTCAGAACGCCCGAACCCTACCTGGATGATCTTCGCCAACTGATGCAGCTGGTGGGGCGAGAGTTGGGCTCGAAGGGACGACATCGCCTCGAAGATCTCACGTTGCCGGAAGGCCTCCGGGCGGTGGAGCGACTGGCGATCGACATCGAGCAGGTCGTCGCCTCGTGGCCCCTTTCAACCATGCTGACCATCGGCCAGGCGGAGACGTGGCTGACGCGGGCCAACCAGGCTCAGCAGTCCTACGAGCAATCCAAGCCCTTGCTCGACACGCTCGGCAAGACCTGGAATGCCACGCGCTGGCTGCGAGCACTCACCCCCGCCGACATCATCAAGAACATCGGCTGGGCCATCGCCGCCGATCTGGCCGGAGGTTTCGCGTCACATTCCCGCGCCCGGTTGGAAGACTGGGTGCGCGGGCAGTACGTCCTCCTCTGGCGGTTGGCCGGTTCACGGCTGATCGACGCCCAGACCGGACATTGGCGACCCGCACCGCTGGTTCTTCGCGGCGACGGAGATTCGATGGAGTTCGTCCAACAAACTTCAACGGCGGAGACAGATACCTCCGCTTCCGGTGCGGGCAATCAACCGGCGTCCGGCAGCTCCCCAGTGAATGAGAAGAAGTCGGTGACGCTGGCTGTCGTGGGGCAGGTGAAGGCCGGGAAGTCGAGTCTCATCAACGCGATCCTGCGTCAACACGCAGCCCTCGTCGATGTCCTGCCGGCGACTTCCGGTCTCTCCGCCTATCGCTGCACGCTCCCATTCTCCGATGGCGAAGTCACATTGCTGGATACTCCCGGCTACACCGACGCCAGCCTTTCGCCCAAGCAGTTCCAGACGATCCTGGACGCGGCCCGGACGGCGGAAGTCGTCCTCCTCGTGATGGCGGCCAACACGCCCGCGAAGGAACCCGATGTGCGGTTGATTCAGCGATTGCGCGACCACTTCGACCAGCATCCCGGCGAGCGGCAACCGATCCTCGTGGGGGTTGTTTCGAAGGTCGATCTCTTGCGGCCGATGCTCGAATGGTCGCCGCCGTATCAGTTTCTTTCGTCGACATCCACGCGGCCGAAGGAGGTCTCCGTGCGGGAAGCGCTCGATTACCATCGGCAACTTCTCGGCCAACTCATTCCCCATTGGATTCCGGTGGCGACACGCATCGAATCTTCCGCCAGCGAGGGGGCATCCCAGGCGTCCAACCGATTGTTCGGCATCGACGAGTATCTGCTGCCGCTGCTGGTGGCCCAGCTTCCCGAGGCGCAAGGGCTCCTGCTCCTCAAAGCCCATCATTCCCGGCAGACCGGCTGGCAAAGTTGGTGGGAAACCGCCCGCACCGAAGGGACCAAGCTGATCAAGATCCTCGAAGCCACCACACTGAGATGAAGGGGAACAAGAGGGAATGGCGAAGATGGATCGCCGTCGCTTCAACGCCGGAACCATCGAGGCAGAACTGTGCGACCGAAGATCGCATCGGCAAGCAGCAAGAGGAAGACAACGAGCAACAGCAGTTGCGACCACCCATCGCTCGCCGGGGAATCCTGGTTCAATCGGCGGGATTCGTCGGATGCCGCCAAGATCTCGGCTTCACCCGTCGATTGAAGACCTCCTGCCGAGTTGGCCTCCTCGTTATTCGAGCCCATTCCACCACTCGACGCACTGATGGCCTCTGCCAGTGCGACCCTCTCAATCGGTGATTCACGCGTGTCGGGATTGACGGCGAACCACTGTGTGGCTTCCCGGCTTGAGTCATCACGCCGGGCGGTGCTGGAATTGCGATTCGCTGAATCGTTGGCCGCTGCGATCCTCCTCGTGAGCTGGTAGAGTCCCGCCTGTTCGGGTCTGGCGATGGCTTGATCAGCCGCCGGTAGGACCATCGATTCTTCACCACTTGGAGTGACCCACATCCAAGGAAGTTCACTACCAGCGCGGGGCGAACTTCCACCGATCGGATCACTGGTGGTGGAGCGATGTGCGAAGACCTCGTCGCCCGCCACCACACTCCGCACGGCGTCGGTCTCGGCTGCGGCGTAGCGCACCATCTCGTGCGCCAACGGCACCAGGCTGTGCCCCCAGAGGGCCCACGTTCCCCAAGAACGATCGAACGGCGTGGAGACAATCACCAGGCGGCCCGCTCCCACACGGCTCGTCACAATTGCCGGATCGCCGGAGGTGAACTGGAGCGCCACATCGCTTTCCACATCGGGACGCTTCGTCAACCGGACGTAGGCTAAGGTCTTGGTCGCCGCCAGACCGGCACCGGGATTCCCCGCGAAAGGTGCAACAATCGGATGCCGATAGCCCAGCGGATCGAACTCGACGATCTCCCGGGGATCGTCGGCGTTCCCCTGAACCTCCTCCACATCGACTGGCCACCAGGCGGCGGTCGCCCGACCCAGCACCTGGCGGAAGTCGGCCAACCTCGCCTGCGGACCGAAGCCGACAATCACGCCCCCTCCCTGCCGCAGATACTCCTCGATGACCGCCACTTCATTGGTGGAAAGAGCGGGCGGGTCGCACACACAGACCACATCGAAATTCATCAGCCGCGTGGAGAGCAATTCGTCGACCGGAATCGTCTCGATCCGGAACTGCTGGCCCTCGTTGCCGGGGTCGAGTGCCAGCCGCAGGTAATCGGTCGCGTTCTCGAAGCGGGCCGGTGTCGGCTTACCATCCACCAGCAGCACCCGCAGTTCCTCGCGGATGTTGGCGACTACATACCGGCGATCATCCGCCCGTCGTCGATCCACGTGTTGGCCATCGTTATCAGTCCCTGTGGAAGAACCGGTGGGAATCTTCGACAGGCCGACTTCCAGCGCCCGCTGGCCCGAGCCTTCAAACTGCACCTCGAACACCACTTTCGCGCGGCCCCGCTCATCGAAATCGACCGGGAGAGATTGCGACAATTGCCCATCCACCTTTAGCAGCGCGAACACTAGCGGTTTCGCAATGGGAATCGTCCCCCACCTTTCGATCGTAGCGGTGACTCGAAACGGCTCCTTCCGCAACAGCACGGCGGATGACAGTTCAAGACCTGTGATCGCCTGGTTGAAGTCGAGATCGTCACCCACATCCTCCCAGCGGATCTCGGCACGTTGCCGGATCGCCGCGAGGCCTTCCCGATCGGGCGACCCTTCACCAAAGTTCCAGGTGGCCGCCTGCAGGTCGGTGAAGATCGTGACGATCTGCCGCTCGAAACCGATAGAAGCGTCCGTGGCGGGCGGTTCCAACCACCGGCGGATCAGACGAAGCGTGGCCAACGGTTTCGCGGCGGTGTCCGTCAGCCGCAGGCGGTCCAACTCCCCCAATAGCTCCGACTTCGCCCAGGAGGGTTCGCTTACCACGGGATGCAGATCATCACCCGCCAGCACGACGATTTGGAAGGCCGTCCCCGCCGGTGCGGAGGTCACCACCTCGCGGGCCCGGCGGAGTGCCCTCTCCCAGGCAATGCCGGTGGAGACGGCGCTGGGCGACGATCGATCGGCGGGTGTGGTTCCCAAGCTGAGTGTGGCATCGATGACGAGGATATGCCGCGTCGCGAGATCCGTCGGCTCAATGGAGGCCGATGACGACCAGATGGGCCGAGCCAGGGCGATGGCCGGAAGCATCACAATGGCGAGGCGCAAGAGCAGCCGCCAGAGTTCCTCCAACCGCATCCGCCGGCGGTTCTTCTCGATGGCCGCCGTCAGAAACTGCATGGCGGCCCAAGGGAGCTTCACCGGTTGCCGGCGCGCCAGCAGATGCAGCGCGAGGGGAACTGCCCCCAGCAGCAAGCCCCACAGCAGCCATGGCTCGGCGAAACTCACGGTGCTGCGGACTCCTCGAAATTCTGTGGTGGCGAAGAGCGACGATTCCGTCGACCGCCTAGTTCCTTTTGAGCATAACCCGCAGGGGAAGGTCTGTCCTGTTTTCCTCCGGATCGCGATTCATCCACGGATCGCGCTCCACTGGCTGTGGACCGATGACCCGTCCCCCGGCAACTGGCTGTCGGCTTGCGTTCTGCCCCAGCGGCTGACAGGCTGTCTGGGTGCTGCACGGTGGCAGGTCGAGTTTCCGAAGCGACCCACGGCCTGGTGGTTGCCGACCGCGCGAACGTCTCCCGCAAGATGCCTCCTGCAACCGGATTTCCGGAAGGTTCCGTCCATGTCGATGATTGATCTCCCCGTCCCGCAGACCGTGCCCGGCTTTCGTGTGGGAACCCACGACATCGCCTCGCGGCTGATCGTGGGGACGGGCAAGTACGCCACATTCGAAGAAATGCGGGATTGCCTCGAACTGAGCGGTGCCGATGTCGTCACGGTCGCCGTCCGCCGCGAGCGGCTGGTCGACAAGGAAGGCCGCAACATCCTCGACTTCATCGACCTCGCGCGGACCACCATCCTCCCCAACACGGCGGGTTGCTTCACCGCCGAGGATGCCGTCCGCACGGCGAGACTGGGCCGCGAGATCCTCGAAGGCCTCGAAAACCCCGGTGCGAGCTGGGTCAAACTCGAAGTGCTGGGCGACAAGAAGACGCTGCTGCCCGATCCCATCGCCACCGTCGAAGCCACCCGGCAACTCGTGAAGGACGGCTTCGAGGTCCTCGTCTACACCACCGACGACCCCATCACCGCCAAACGCCTCAAGGACGAAGGGGCCGTCTCCGTGATGCCCGCCGGCAGTCCCATCGGCAGCGGCCAGGGTGTCCTCAACCCCAACAACATCCGCATCTGTCTGGAGTATCTCAAGGAGAACGATCCCGACTACCCCGTGATTGTCGACGCGGGCGTGGGGACCGCGAGCGATGTCGCCTTCGCCATGGAACTGGGCTGCGACGGCGTGCTGCTCAACACGGCCATCGCCAGCGCCACCGATGCCCGCCGGATGGCGGTCGCCATGCGGCTGGCCTGCCAGGCGGGATACCTCGCCAGCGGTGCGGGCCGCATTCCCCGCAAAATGTACGCCACCGCCTCCAGTCCCGAAGCGGGGATCATCTCGCCTGCCGTTCGCGGCTGATCATCCAAATAAACGCTTCCAAGTCCGAACCAGATCCACATCCTCAGCCAATTCCGCTTGCCGTATCAATTGAAAGCTAGACATGTCCGAAGTGGTTGAAATCGGTGGCGTCACGCTGCACCTCTCCTCACCCGACACGACGAACGAGGAGTGGATCGGCCAGCGTGAAGTGCTCATGCAGCTGCTGGCCTGCTGGCTCGTGGTCGATGACCGGGATCTGCCCCTGGCACCCCGACTGATCGGCGCTCCGGGGATCGGCAAGACGACGCTGGCGATCGCCGCCGGTCGGCAGCGCGGGCAGGAGGTCTACATCTATCAATGCACCGCCGACACGCGGCCCGAGGATCTGCTGGTGACGCCGGTCTTGGCCGAGGATGGCCGCATCCGCTACCACGCCTCGGGCTTGGTGACGGCGATGATCCGCGGGGGGGTCTGCATCCTCGACGAGGGGAACCGGATGAACGAGAAGTCGTGGGCCAGCCTCGCCCCGCTGCTCGATCATCGCCGCTATGCTGAATCGATCGTGGCGGGGATCACGATCCAGGCGCATCGCGACTTCCGCTGCGCCGTCACCATGAATGAGGACGAATCGACGTTCGAGATCCCCGACTACATCCTCAGCCGCCTGCAACCGACGCTGACGCTGGGCCACCCCGCCCGCGAAGACGAGTTGGCGATCCTCCGCTACCACCTGCCGTTCGCGGCGGAGGACATCCTCAACCTTACCGTGGAGTTTCTCCAGCAATCGCACGGCCTCAAGCTCGATTTCTCGACGCGCGACGGGATCAACGTCCTGCGGTACGCGATGAAACGGGCCGCGCAGGATCCCGAGCATCCCCTGGCTCGGGATGAAGCCTGGCGGCAGGCGCTCGAAGCCTGCCTGGGTTCCGAAGCGATGGATCTCGACCGGCTGGCGGCCAAGAACCGGCAGACCCTCGGCGGCGATGTCATGCCGATGGGCCTGGGGGACTTCTTCTTCTCCCCCAACGACCCGCTCCATCCCGATCGTCATGAAATCGACGATGACGACGATGAAATGTTCGACGAGGACGATGAGGATGAGGATGACGACGAAGAAGAGGATGAAGACGAGGACGACCGCCCCTCACGCCGGTGAGCGCGAGTGACTCCTCACACGGTGTGCGAATTTGTGGTTTTGCCCCAGTCGAAGATCCCATTGGTCAATTCGCAGTGGTGCCACGTGCAAGCTTTGATGCACGCCAATTGATCGCCGCACCCATCATCGCATTGACGGGTCTCGATGGATGGCGGGTTTCCTGATGAACTTCGCATCGAGAAATCGCGGCGTATAGCTCTTGCTTCACCCTCTTCTAATGGGTTTGCGTCGATCTCGTGAAGATTCCATGAAATCGGGAATCTCGCCGTAACAGACACCCCGAGCCCGCGACATACACGGCCGAGGTGGGAGATCATTGATCGCTTCCCTCTTGGCTTTCCTGTGACACACAAACGACCGGAGATGGTGTTCCTTGGGACTCGCCATGTTCGGCGGTTTGGTCGCAACCTTTGATCGCGATGGAATTGTTCGTTTTTTTGGAGCTGACTTTCATGATCCGACGCCTTCGAACTGGATTCACGCTGATTGAGCTGTTGGTGGTGATTGCGATCATCGCCGTTTTGATCGCTCTGCTTTTGCCCGCCGTTCAGCAGGCCCGCGAAGCCGCCCGCAGGACTCAATGCCGGAACAACCTCAAGCAATTGGGCTTGGCGCTCCACAACTATCACGACACACACGGCTGGCTTCCCCCTGGCTCCTACCTGACGACACTGCCATCCGGCGATTTCGGCGGTCGGCGTCAGAATGGATTTCCTGGCATGCTGCCGTTTCTTGACCAAGCCCCGCTCTACAACGAATACGCCGCACGCAACTTCCGCATCCGGCCCTGGGACAACGGTCTGACGCTCAATCAGGTTCAGATCCGGGGACTGCTCTGCCCGTCCGATTCACCGGTGACGCAGGCCGACGCGCCGGTCGGCAAGACCAACTACATGTTCAGCCGGGGCGATTCGATCCAGGACAACAACCATTGGGTGGGCAACGGCGGTCGGGGGATGCGCGGCATGTTCCCAGGCCTGGGCGAAACCGCCTTGATCGGCAAGGCCCGCAAACTCTCCAGCATCGTCGACGGCCTCAGCAACACGGTCGCCATGTCGGAACGGATCATCGCCAAGACAGGCGGTACGCGTGTGACCGACGGGGTGACGGCCGCGAGCATCGGCGACACCTTCCGCAATCAACCGATCCTTTGTCAGCTGCAAGTCGGAGCCGACCGGAACTATATCGGCAGTACGATCGCTTACTCGGGTGTTCGCTGGTTGGATGGAACGCCGATGGTTTCGGGCTTCACGACAACCGTCGGCCCGAACAAGGCCAGCTGCGCCAACGGCAATCGGGATTACGCCGATGGTGTCTTCGATCCCACCAGCCAGCACACCGGGGGTGTCAACGCCCTGTTTGGCGACGGCTCCGTCCGCTTTATCAGCGAGAACATCGACACGGGTAACTTGTCGTTGGGTTCGGTCACCACGGGAACATCTCGCTATGGAGTCTGGGGTTCTCTAGGATCCGTCGACGGTGGCGAAGTCGTCGGGGAGTTCTGATCAATCCTCCTTGGTGGGTCCTCTTTGGCGAGTGGTCTCGCTATCGAGGTCTCTTTGATTTTCAGATGTTCCAGTCCGGCCCGCCACTTGCGATGGGCCGGACTGCCACTTTTGTTGCCCAACCCGCATGCGTTCCTCGAACGGATTTTCGTTCCATGACTTCGCTGAGATTCCTCTCCTTGGCCATGTTGATCATCCCGCTCGCCGGTTGCGGCCAGGTGGATTCATGGAAGGCAAACCGGCCCGCCACCGTTTCCGCCCAGGGGATCGTCACCTATCGTGGCAGTCCCATTGAAAAGGCGATGGTGATCTTCCAGCCGAAGGAAACAACGGGCGTGGCCGCCTCCGCCGTCACGGATGCGAAAGGAGAGTTCACCCTTCGCTCCTTTCCGCCGGATAGCGGGGCGATCCCCGGTTCGTACGCCGTGACGATCATCAAGACCGATTTCGATGATCCCAAATACGACACGATGCCGGTCAACAACAACGACCCCGACTACATGAAGGAAGCGGCCGACCCGACACCGGTCTCCTTGATCCCCATCCGTTACAACGACCCCGCCCAGTCCGGCCTCACCGCTGACATCCCGCAGGAAGGAACCACGGCGCTACGGTTCGATCTGGTTGATTGAATCGCGGAGCGAGCTGGTACTTAGTCGGCAAGCGATCAGATCAAACTGGTGCTTTTCGAGGACTTCATGTACCCGGCTTCCGGTCACCTTCACGACACGCGGTTGAAGCCGTTCAAGGCGGCGACGCGGTAGGCTTCGGCCATGGTGGGGTAGTTGAATGTCGTGTTGATGAAGTAGAGAATCGTGTTGTTCGGCGCGGGCTGTTCCATGATCGCCTGGCCGATGTGGATGATCTCGCTGGCGTTCGCGCCGAAGCAGTGGATCCCCAGGATTTGCAACGTTTCGCGGTGGAACAGGATCTTGAGCATCCCCGCCGTCTGGCCCGTGATCTGTGCGCGGGCGAGGCTCTTGAACTGCGAGTGGCCCACCTCGTAGGGGATCTTCGCCTCCGTCAGCTCACGCTCGGTCTTGCCGATCGAGCTGATCTCGGGGCTGGTGTAGATCCCCGTGGGAATCTCGCCGATCCCCACGAGCGTCTCCGTCCCCAACAGGTGCGAGGCGGCGTGGCGGCCCTGCGAATAGGCGGCGCTCGCCAGGGCGGGGAAGCCGATCACATCCCCCACGGCGTAGATGTTCGGCACGATCGTCTGATAGTGCTCGTTGACCTTGAGGTTCCCCCGCTGATCGGGTGTGATCCCCAGAGCCTCGAAGTTCATGTCATCAGTATTCCCCGTGCGGCCCGCTGCATAGAGCAGGATGTCGGTCTTGAGCTGCTTGCCCGATTTGAGGTGCAGGATGACGCAGTCTTCGCGCGGTTCGACGAAGTCGTAGGCCTCGTGGTGGCGGATCAGCATGCCGCGATCGCGGAAGTGGTAGCTCAGGGCGTCGACGATCTCCTCGTCGAGGAACTCGAGCAGGCGGTCGCGGGTGTTGACGAGGTTCACTTTGCAATCGAGGTTGCGGAACATGCTGGCGTATTCGCAGCCGATGACCCCCGCCCCATAGACGGTCGTCGAGCGGACATCGAAGGCCAGGTCGAGGATCGTGTCGCTGTCGAAAACGCGGGGATGGTTGAAATCGATCTCGGCCGGGCGATAGGGCCGCGAACCGGTGGCGACGACGATGTATTCGGCCGTCACGATCTTGTGGCCCTCGTCGTGTTCCGTGACCAGGACGGTGTGCGGGTCGATGAACTTGGCAGTCCCCTTAACGATGGGGACATCGTTGCGGTCGTAGAACGTCGTCCGCATCTGAACTTGCCGCTCGATGACCGCGCGGGCGGTGCGGCGGAGCTTTTGGAAGCTGAGATGGGCCGAGATGCCATGCTCGACCAGCAGCTTGTTCGAGTTGACCTCCATCATCTGGAAGATGGCGTAGCGCAGCGCCTTGGAGGGGATGGTGCCGCGATGGGTGCAATTGCCGCCGATCTGATGGTACTTCTCGACCATGCCGACCCGTTTGCCATGCTTGGCGGCCTGCATGGCAGCCCCTTCGCCGCCGGGACCCGAGCCGATGACCAGCACGTCGAAATCGAACGAATCAGGCTTTGCCACCGCGGAAGCCGCCGGCGAATCGGTCATGATCGACAAACCTTGCTGGTCAGGGAAAAGAGACTAGGGGCAAGATATCAGTCGGGTGGATGGAGGGCTAGCGGAATGAGAGGAGGGGGAAGTTGTTCAGTTGTCCGTGGTCAGTTGGGAGCTGTCGACTGGGAAGAGTCTTTCCCTGACTCCCCAGTGAACCGCCACCGGCGGTGTGCTGGGGGTGAGGGGGAGTTCGTCCGTAGTGAGACGCCAAGAAGCGTACGATGAAGTCGTACGCCTCTTGGCTTGCCGGAGGACGTTGTTCCGTTTGCTTATTGATTGGGAAGACCCTTACCCGGCACTTTTCCCGGAAGACCGAGCGAAGGTTGATTCGTGGCGTTTTCAGCCGCCTTCCGCTTGCAGTTCCTCGATCTTCTTCATGACGGCTTCGGCGTGGCCTTCGACTTTCACCCTCGGCCAGACGGCGGCGATCTTGCCGACGGGGTCGATGAGGAACGTGGCCCGCTGGAGGCCCATGCTCTTCTTGCCGTACATGTTCTTTTCGACCCAGAGGCCGTACTTCTCGGCGATGGCGTGGTCTTCATCCGCCAGAAGCGGGAAAGGGAGTTCGAACTTGTCGATGAACTTCTTATGCGATTCCACGCTGTCGGTGCTCACCCCCAGCACAACCGTGTTGGCGGCGGTGATCGCCTCGTGTCGATCCCGGAAGTCGCAAGCTTCGGTGGTGCAGCCGGGCGTGTTGTCGCGGGGATAGAAGTAGAGGACGACGAACTTCCCTTTGAGGCCGCTCAACTTGTAGCGGCCCTCGGGATAGGCGGGCAGATCGAATGCGGGGGCCTTGCTACCGACTTCAGGAACACCGGGCATCGAACAACCTTTCAAGAGGGGGAAGTGGTTTGGTCGGGGAGACAACAAAGGGCGGTGAACTATTGGGATATGGTAGCCACGGGAAGGCCGTTGGCGAGTCCGACCTGCGATGCACCAAGGCTCAAGGTTGGAGAGGCTCCCCCTTCGCGGGGTCGGGCTCTGGCGAAGGAGAGTCGTCCCTCGCGGCCACCTGGTCGAGGATCATGATCTTCTGCCAGACGTTGCGGGAGAGATCGTTGGTCAGGCCGGAAAGTTGATCGGCAGCCTGCAGCGCGACCGAATCGGGGAAGTGCTGCACATAGATCGCGCCGATCTTGCTGATCAGCGACAACAGCTCGCTGCAATAATCGAGATAGCGCCCCAGACGGAAACGGTCGAGAATGCGGTCGGGGGAGGACTGCGTCTTCCCGCCGCCCCGAATGACCGCCTCCGGATCCTTCGTCAACTGGTGCATGTCGACAATATGGGCCAGCGACCTCAGTTCGCGGATCGCGGTAAGCAGCTTGCGACGTTTGAGTCTACTTTCGAGACTGAACAAGAACGCGCCCGCCAGACTCAGGAAGATCAGGCTTTGGGAAGTCGAATCAAAGATCTGAATCACCTCGGTGAATTCCAGGCCGTCCATATGATAGCGCGCCGACTGGAGCAGCTTGACGATCGGAAAGGCGATCGCCCCGAGCGTGACCCACAGCAGCACGCGGAGCGTCATGTTGGGGCGCGCAATCCGCTGGGCGGTGGTCATCGCCTCCCGGCTGAGGAGCGTCACCTCATGGGCCACCTTCCGCAGCCCCGCCTCGCTGAAGCGCTCCGTGATGCGTCGCTCGAGACGCTCGGCGGTTTCCACAATGCGATCAGCCGCCAATGTTCGATAGGAGGGATCGGAAAGGTCGTCCCAAACTTCACCATCCGTCTTAACAGACTCCTCTTTAATAACTTGCGTCGAAACTTCCGTCGCCATGAAGGGCGAACTCGATTCGGGCCGAGAGGCTCCCGAGGAGACACGCGACGCATCCGAAGAGACGCGATTCGCGGTGCGCGGTGTGGACGGATCGGCATCACTCACAAAGGACTTTCCAAGTTCGAGCGAACCTTCAGACGCATCTCCGGGGTTCAAAGAATGACTTCCGGAAACTGCTCCCCAGGCGATGAACATTCGTCTGCGGAGAGTTGCTACAATGGCGAACGCGGGCGGGAGCGTAAAGGATCATCCAGCGCAGCGAAGGCGATCCGGGCACCACAGGCGATCCGGAAGGCCGGCGTGATCTGCCACCAATGAGAATCCATCAGGAGTTTGACGGGCCACGATGAACCGTCCCACACGTCTGACATCCGAAGTCCGCGAGAATCTGGTCGCCTATCTCGATGGCGAACTGGAGGAGGAAAGCGCGCAGGATGTCGACTCGCTCCTGACGCACAACGAAACCGCCCGGCACGAGGTGGAAGTCCTCGCCCGAACGTGGGAACTGCTCGATCTGCTCCCCGCGACGAAGGCCTCCTCAGATTTCACCGAGAAGACGATCACCAACATCCGGATCGACGCCCAGCCGAAGTTCACACCGTGGCTGACGCTGGCCCAGCAGAAGTTGCGACAAGCCGTTCCCTGGGTTGCCAGCGGAATCCTAGTGATTGCCGCCGCTGTCGTGGGCTTTCTGGCGACACACGAATGGGTTCCCGATCCTTCGCGGAAAATGCTGTCCGAACTGCCGCTGATCGAAGACTACGACCAGTATGTGGAGGTCGAATCGATCCAATTCCTCAAGGAGTTGCGAGCCAGCGGTTTGTTCGATGTCGGCCCGAATGGTGGCCCGGCACCGGGAGCGAACGCCCTCCCTGCGGGCAACTCAGGAGATCGCCGTGCGAACTGATTCGCTCATCCGTTCGATGATAACGCTCGCCGGGTTGTGGCTGGTCTGCTGGTGTTCCAGCGCAGGGGCCGCCGAGGCCACGACCGTCTCGCTGGATCAGGCCTATCGCGAAGTGGCGAACATGACCGGCATCGAGCGGGATCGTATCCAACGGAATTTCGAGGGCTTTGAAAAACTCCCCGCCGAGCGTCAACAGCACCTCCGCAACCTGCATGCGGAACTCGAGGCCGATGCGAAAACGGGGGGCGATCTCCATGCCGTCATGCAAACCTACAGCATGTGGCTGAAGACGCTGACGCCGGGCCAGCGGGATGACTTGCGCCGTGAAACCGACGCCCTCAAACGCATGCAACTGGTGAAGAAGTTCAAGGAGGAGCAGGACGCCCGCAACGAGGCGCAGGCCATGTATGTCGGCTCCTGGAACGAACGCCGCAATCGCATGGGTCGCGGGCCTGCCCTCGGTGTGGCCGATGTCCAGACGATCCTGGAAATGACGTTCAAGGATCTCCCCGGCGATCTCCAACGCGAAGCCCAGGCACTGTCGGGTTTGTCCCGATCCCGCAAAATCCTCGAGTCCTCTTTCCGTCAGGCGGGGGGCCGCCCGCGCTGGCCGCTCGATCCTCAACTCGATCGATTCACGGCGGCCATCGGCGACCCCGATCTGCGGAAGCAGTTGGAATCGAAGAAGGGTGTCGATCAGCGTTTGGCCTTCCTCGGCATGTTCTTCCGGGGATTGGGTGGCGTTCTCGGAGCCGAGATCGAGCGGAAGTTGCCTTCCGAGGCCGATCTGCAAGGCTACTTCGGCCAACTCGACAGCACCCGCCGCGATGATCTCATGCAGTTGCCGCCCGATGACGCCCGCAAGCGGTTGACCTTCATGTTCATCCAGGAGAAATCGCCCGAGCTCAAAGCCCTGTTCGAAATGCGTCGCGACCTCGGCCCGACCTTCGGGAACATGGGACCAGGTGGCATGGGCGGCCCCGGCATGGGCTCGGGTGGTGGTGGTACTGGCGAGAGAGGACCTGGCGGCCCCGGAGACCGACCTCCCGGCGATCGCGGCAATGGAGATCGCGGCAACGGGGAACGAGGCCCGCGTGGCGACGGCCCGCGAAATGACGGCCCACGCGGAAACGGCCAACCCCGGTGAATTCACCCCAAAATCTTCTCGCTTCCGCACGCTCGATTTGAGATCCCACAACTCCAGAAGCGAATGATGTGCGCCGAACTCCCGTCGATCTGCTGATTGTCGGACAAGGCCTCGCAGGTTCCGCTTTGGCTTGGCAAGCCGCTGCCCGCGGACTGTGCGTCCATGTCATCGAGCGTCCCCCGGTTCAAGGGCGAAGACCATCGGCCTCATCCGTCGGTGCCGGGCTGATCACACCGATCACCGGCGCTCGATTGGCCCTCGGATGGCGCTTCGACGAATTCCGTTCGGCGACAGCAAGCTTCTATGAACGCGTGGCAGCGAACACGGGCACCCGCTGCTTCACCGACAGGCCCGCCCTCCGCTGGCTCAGCCCCGCCGAAGAGGAACTCTGGTCGCAGAAGTGTTTCAAGACCCCCTCCCTGAAGCCCTATCTGCGAGCGATCAACCCGACCGGGATCTGCCGGTCAAGCGATCCTCTTCAGGGACCGGAAAACATCCGCCCCTATGAAATGCCGCTCGCCGCAAGAGTCAATCTCCCGTTGTTCTTGGAAGTGACGCGCGCCTGGCTCGAACGCGAACAGGCCTTCTCGTTCGAGGAATTCGCACCACAAAGTGCCATCTGGAGTGCGACCGACGCTGTCTGGCAAGTCGGCGGCATCACCGCCCGACGCATCGTGCTCTGCACAGGTTACTCTCCCGCACTGCTGCGAATTCCCTTTCTCGCAGCCAAGGGGGAATTGCTCGAGGTCTCGCTGCCGGGGCAGCCCAGCACCCACACCTGGCATCACGGCGCTTGGGCCACACCCCAGGAAGAGGATCTCTGGCTGGTGGGAGCAACCTACGATCCGCAGCACCTCGATGATCAACCCACCCCGGAAGGTCGCACAGAGCTGTGCACCGCGCTGGAAAAACTGGGCGTCTCCCGGCCCCAGGTCATCTCCCACCAGGCAGCCGTCCGCCCGGCGGTTCCCGGCCAAATGCCGGTGATCGGCTGGCTGAAGCGCGAGGATCTCGTCCCCTCGCTCCCAGGTCATCCACCAGAGGCGACCTCCGCTTGGGGTGTGATCAACGGCCTCGGCTCACGCGGCAGCCTCTGGGCCCCGCTCCTAGCGGATTGGCTCTTGGACGCCTCGACCGGTGCCCGAATCCCCTCGGAGGTCGACATCCACCGATTCTTGGCCAGCAAGCCGCCGGTAGCAAAGACCCCTCGTGGCTTGGCCCCTCAATAAAGTGGCTGTTGAAACAGGCCACGGCTCTCGTCCTCTCACTGGGCATGCTAAGAACATGAAAGGCCCCGCCGACCATGAATTTCCCAATCCGGGCTGGCTGTCGCCCGTCGCGCGGGATTGAATGGAAGGGACTGGAAACTTTCCAGAACTCCAGCGGCGGTCAAGTGTTGAGTGTCCACAGCCGTGTTTCACCAGCCAACCCCACCAACCATGCCGCCGGAGTCGATGCGGGAAAGTCGTTCTACATCCATTGAAGGTCTGATGAAAAACCCGTCGATCATCCATCGTCGCCTCGATCTCAAAGTCGGGGGATTCCCGTCGAATCCCGCTGGCGGAGTCTGGAGAACCGGCTTCACGTTGGTTGAGATCCTGCTCGTGCTGGCCGTCATCGGGGTGCTGGCGGCGGTCGTGGCTCCCGTCGCCATTCGCCGGTTGGGGGATGCGACGATGATCTCCTCCGCCGACCAGGTCTGCCGCCTGTTGGCCGAGGCCCGCATGATGGCCATGGAGGCCGGTGAGCCGGCCGAGTTCCGCTTCGAACCGGGCGGCAACCATTTTCTGGTGACCACCCGCACCGGGATCGAAGACGCCCAAGTCGGCGCTTCAAGCTCCGGGATGCCATCCCCCGTCGACAACACGGGAAAGCCGATCGCGCAGGGGGGCATGAATCTTTACACCCGCAGCCGTTCCATCGGCGGCCATCTTGCCGCCGGTGTGACGTTCGCGGCTCCCGTGAATTCTCCCACGGGACAACCGATGACCGAAGGGATTTCCGCCCAATGGATCGCCGATCTTGAGAACGCGAGTGAACTGGCCGACGTTCGCTGGTCGCCCGCCATCATCTATCGGCCCGATGGCACCACGAACGACGGCGAAGTCAAACTTTCGGACAACGCGGGACGAACCATCAAGGTGCGTCTGCGGGGATTGACCGGCAGCGCCGTCATGCTCCCCATGACCATCGGCGAACCATCGGAAACCTCCACGGGAATCGCCCCCAGGCCCAGATGATCTCGCGAAGCATGGCTGATCGTCGTATCACACTCGCGTCCCATGGCCAGTCTTCATCCGCAAACAGCTTGAAACAATGATCGGGAGGGAGGGATTGATGCGGCACATTTCGCGAGCGACACCCCCCTTCGATTCCCTCCACCAGAGACCACCGCGCGGATTGAAGCCAACTGGTCGTTCACATATCCGCGGCTTCAGCTTGTTGGAAGTGGTGCTGGCGGGGGCTATTTTCCTGGGTGCGACCGTGGCCTTGTCGCAACTCGTCTGGAACGGCAGCCGGGCTGCGATTCAATCCCGCCTCCAGGCCGAAGCGACTTGGCGGTGCGAGTCGAAGATGCAGGAAGCGATCGCCGGGGCAGTGCCGCTGACCTCGACCTCGAACACCCCTTTCACCGACGACCCCTCCTGGACCTGGAGCCTCTCCGTGGGCGAAGGCCCGTACGCCGAACTGCTGGCCGTCGAAGTGCTGGTGACGCGGGATGGCTCGACCCCCTTGGCGAGTTCCGCCTTCCGCCTGAAACGCTGGCTCCGCGATCCGCAGTGGTTCATCGATGCCGCCGCCGAGGAAGCGGCAGCGGCAGCTGCGGAAACCAGCACCTCGTCGTCGTCATCCACCAGCGGCAGTTCCTCCGGAACCAGTTCCGGCGGTGGCAGTACTGGAGGGTCGCGCTGATGATCCTCCACCACCCGCGACACCCCCTTTCCAAAAGACCTCTGACCCGGAGCGGGTTCAACCTGCTCGAAATCCTCCTGGCCGCCGCATTGACGGCGGTTCTCATGGCGGCGGTGACGGCGGCTCTCAACACGTATTACCGCAGCACCGTCTCCAGCCGGGTGGAACTCGAGCGCTCACGTGTGTTACGGGCCATCCAGCGGCAGATCGCGTCGGATCTGCGCAATGTCACCTTCACTTTGCAGGAAGCCGCCGCCGCCACCAGCACCGTCGAATCTGCCACCTCTACCGCGACAAGTGGCACCGGCAGTTCGGGAACCAGTGGTTCAGGAACTGGCGGCAGCACAGGCTCGGGTTCCGCCACGGAGGGTTCCACAACCACGGACACCACAAGCACGACCACCTCCATGTCGATCATCGGTGCCGACGATCAATTGGCGGCGGGAAGCGTGGGCGTCGTGGGCGACATGGCCACCCTCAAACTGCATGTCAGCCTGCCTCGTGTCGACGTCCCGACCGAGATCTCCTTCGATGAGACCTACGCCGCCACCACCTCCAGTGACCTGCGGCAAGTCAGTTGGTACTGGTTGGCGGGGGGCGGAACTGATCCGTTGACCGGCGAACCCTCGCCCGCCGGCCTGGCCCGCTACGAAGCCGATCGACTGGAGGCGAGTTTCGCCGAGACCTCCGGCAAGGCCCTCGCCATGCCGCAGGTCATCGCCCCGGAGATCGCGTCGATCAGCTTTCGTTACTTCGACGGCTTGACCTGGCTGGAAAGCTGGGACAGCCCCGCCATGCAGGCCCTCCCCCGCGCCGTGGAGGTGACCGTCCAATTCGTGCCCGCCGAGAACCGCCTGGGGAGCATGCTCAACACGGGTGTGGCTCCCGCTTCGAACCAAGCGATTTTCGTGATCGCCGTCCCGCTGGCCGACCCCAAACCCGCGGAGGAAACGCTATGAAGTGGACTCGCTCCCCCTCCACCAGCAAGACTCGCGGCCAGATCCATCCCTTCCGTTTCCCTCGCCCGCATGGTCGTGAGGATGATCGCCGGGGCATGGTGCTGATCCTGGTGCTCGTTGTCACCATGTTCCTCACCTACGGCGTCGCATCGTTCTCGCGGCAGATGACCTCCGAACTCGAGGCCACCAATTTCTATCAGACCGAAGTCCGTGTGCAGGCGGCCGTCGAATCGGGGATCGAATACCTGGCCACAACGCTGGCCCAGCAGGGGGAAACCGCCGCCGAAAGCCTGTGGCACGCCCCCGCCATCTTCCAGGGCGTGAACGTCGAGGAAGCCGAGCGGGCCCGCGCGCGGATCCGCTTCTCCATCGTCTCCCCCTTGCCGCAGGATGTGGCCCTCTACGGCGTGCGTTACGGCGTTGTCGATGAATCGGGCAAGCTGAATCTCAATCGACTGCCGGCACTCAAACTCACCGACGAGGAACTCAGTGCCCTCCTCATGAGCGTCCCCAACATGACCGAGGAGATCGCCGCCGCCATCCGCGATTGGATCGATACCGACGAGGAGACCTTGCCCAACGGCGCCGAATCCGACTACTACGAAACACTGGCCCCCCCCTACACCGCCAAGAACGGGCCGCTCGAATCGCTCGACGAGTTGCTGCTGGTTCGTGGCGTCACGCCGCAATTGCTGTACGGCGAAGACGCCAACCGCAACGGTCTGCTCGATGTCAGCGAAGCCGACGGCGACTCCAGTCTCCCGTTCGACAACGGCGACACCCTCCTCGACCAGGGCTGGAGCGCCTACTTCACCGTCCACAGCCGCGAGAAGAACAAGCGTCCCGACGGCACCGCCAAGATCTACCTCAACAACGATTTCCTCACAGATCTCTACGACGAGCTGGAGACCGAATACGGAGCCGACATCGCCAAATTCGTCATCGCCTACCGCATGAACGGGCCGAACACCGCCACCTCCACCACGCCCGAGACCGGTGCCAAGACCGGGGCCACAATCCGCAACTTCGGCGGCTCCCCCTCGGGCTCCAGTTCGCAGCGGGGCCGGCAGCAGCGCGATGCCCAGGCCGTGCAGGCCCTCGTCAGCGGCTTGAGCGAGGCGGCGAGCAGCGAAACGGGAACCGTCACCCGCGGTGGCATCGACATCACCAAAGGGGGCAAGGTGAAGGTCAATTCGATCTTCGACCTCATCGGCGTAAGCGTGACCGCCACGGTTGATGGTGCGCAGGCCACCCTCGAAAGCCCCTGGAAGGACGAACCCGATCAACTGGCCGCCACCCTGCCACTCTTGACGGAAACCCTCAGCACGATCGAGGACGACTTCATCGAAGGGCGGATCAACATCAATGAGGCCCGCCCCGAGATCCTCTACGGCATCCCGGGGATGACGGAAGAACTGGTCGACGGGATCATCGCCTCGCAGCCGGTCGATTCCAACGGCTTGCCGAACACCAGCCTGATGGCCCAGCGGAAGAGCATCGCCTGGCTCTACGCCGAGGGGATCGCAGATCTGGCCACGCTGCGCACGCTCGACCCCTACATCACCTGCCGGGGCAGCGTCTTCCGGGCGCAGGTGCTGGGCTTCACGGATGGCGGCGGGCCGATCAACCGCTCGGAAGTGATCGTCGACGCCACGGTCAATCCCCCCCAGGTCGTCTTCCGACGAGACCTCACCTCACTCGGCCGAGGCTACCCGCGCGCTTTGGTCGCCCCCGTCGCAACCGAGTAATTCCAATCCAACGTGATCTTGCGGGGGAAGAAACGCGTTCACCTGATTCAAGTAGCGGGATCGCCCGAGCCTTGGCACTTCGTGCTTAGGTGATGCTACTCACAAGAGGTTTGAGCGTCAGACTTCCCCGAAGCCATCGAGAATCGTCTTCACTTCGAGTATCACCTCCGGCCAAACGACTCTGAAGCGAGTTCCCTTCAATTGAACCACGCGGCGAAGCCGAAGAAGCGGCCGCCGAAGACGGCTTGGAGGCGGTTCCAGGATTCGTCGGTCGAGAGCTGTCCTTCTTCGATGTACGGGGCGGCACCGGTGCCGGTGATCCAGAGGACCATGTCGAACCGGCCCGGCTGCTGGAAGACTTTCGCCAGGTTGACGCCGCGTCCCCTCTCACCCTTCGATTTGGACAGGTCGCCCCGCCAGAAGGGGATCAACTTTTTGCCGTTCAGCAAGGCTTCGATCTCCTCCAGCACATGGTGCCAGCCCGTGATCTGATCGCGAGAAATCCGCAGGCCGATCGCCACGCTTTTCTGGCGGTCATTGGGGACCCACTCGGCGTCATCGTCGCTTTCGGCGTCAATCAGCTTCCAGCTGATGCGGCTCAGCCGAATCATTTCGAGCAGATGGGCATGGGCGCTCCGCATCTTGTCGGCGTCGACTAGCTCGAAGTTGATGAGATGGATCATCGCAATCAGATCGGCGATGCGATGGAAGGTGAAGATGTTGTTTGCATCCCCCTCGGGCTCTTGGCTCCACGGGTAAGGCGTCACGGGCTTGGCATAGATCATGTGGCCGGTCCGCTCGAAGAGTTCCCGCGTGTCGTAGGCCGCGGACACATCGCAGAACGCCATCAGCAGATGGCAGTAGCCGCGCAGCCAGACGGCATCCCCCTCGTCGACTTGGATGAGGAATTTGTCCTTCGGGATCTGACCAACGGGCGGAACGACGGCCCTGAGCAGACTCCAGAACGATTCTTCGTCACCGATCTTGCCGTCGCGGTTGAGATCAAACGCGACGAGACCGGGGCGGAACGGAAGTTTGACCTGCGACTGTTCCACACCCGCCAGCGTCTTCTCGGCGATCGCTAGGGATTTACCGAGCTGCGCGAACAAAGCCTGTGTGTCGGCGTATTTGACAGGCGCAGGATCGGGGTTGTTCGGGATGCCCCGGAAGAACGGCAGTTCGAGAGACCGGGCGGTGCCGCCTCCGGCACCGAACTTGTATTGCGTTGCCGCGAACTCGTCGATCGCGCCCAAAAACTGGAGCAGCCCCAACGCGAACCGCGCCTCGGCCTCCGCAGGCCGGGCCGCCAGCTCCGTTTCCAATTGGGCGATCCCCTGCTTGAACTCCCCCGCCCTACTCGACTTTTCAAGGATCTGAGCCGGCGTGTCGGCGGCCATGGCCAGCCCGTCGGGCAGAAAAAAAACTCCACCCAGGCAGATCAGAAACCCGCCCAGATATCGAAGACGCACGTGGATGAATGACATGACGGAGGATTCCTCGAAGGGGCGGGCCAAGTTGGAAACGATTACCCCCAGACGGGAGACAAAGTTTCACCACCCGCCGATAACTCCCCCCTTTCGATAGTCCGCCGCAAGGGCCGAGACGAACAGTCGGGGCGGGGTGAAAGCACCGGCCATCGCCCCGCGAATTCATCGCGTGGCGCGACCCCGTCCATGAGCGAACCGACTTCGCCACATCGGGCAACAATCACGCCGTCGACGCTTCGGGCGTCAGCAGATTGGCGTCGCGGGCGAGTCGCCAAGGGCCGCCGGGCTCTTTGCGAAACACCGACATCACATAGCCCGAAAGTCGCTTCACACCGCCGCTGGCGAGGGAAGTGACCTTCACGCCGAGCAAAGTGCGGGTGTAGGCCACATCGCCCACAATGACGATTTCTTCCAGATGGCCCGTCGCTTCGATGTGCATATGGCGGCGGTTCTGCTCGCACGCCGCCAGGAATGCTTCGCGGCTCAGGGGAGGCCGGCCGGGGGTGAGGAAAACCACGTCCTCGGTCATGAGCGACTTCAAGAGTTCCAGGTCACCCGTGCCGCTGGCCTGCATCCACAGGTATTGCAACGTACGGATGGCTAACTCGTCGGCGTGGCCGCCGGTGCCTCCATGACCCGACATGGTGCGGTGCCTCTGTATGATGCTTGTCCGGATGATGCCTGTCCGGCATGTTGGAGCAACGCTGACTGCCTGCGATTTCGGATTGTCATGATCACAAGTGAAGAATCGCCCGCCGAATTTCCGGACAGGGTTTGTCGGCGAGCGACCCGTTGTCCCAAGCGGCGTCAGACCCCCACGGCCGAGATCAGCGAGCTGATCATCCAATGATCGACATCCCGGAGCATGCGAGTCGTCAGCTTGCGGGTTGTTGGTTGGTAGTAGCGTGAGCGAACCTCCAGCCCCAATTGTTCGAGCTGGCGGTCGAACTCAACCAGATCCATCAGGTGGGCGGGG
>PNLE01000027.1 GCA_013822855.1 Planctomyces sp. | reverse complement strand
GCGGTTCGAGACAACCAGCGACGCCCGCTCCCGCGTGTTCTGCAAGGCGGCGGCAATCTGCAGACTGAGGTCGAGGAGTGTCGTTTCGTCCTCGATGCTGAAGGGCCCGTTTTTGTGATTAATAACCTCGAATGCACCAATCACCTTGCCCTCAGCATCGCGGAGGGGGCCGCAAAGCAGGTTGAGGGTCTTGTAGCCACTGGCGGCGTCGACTTTGCGATGAAACCGCGGATCGGCGTAGGCGTCGTCCACGCGGATGAGCTGACCGGAGGCGATCACTTCACCGACGACCCCCACCTTGTCGGAAAGCCTCAGCGAGCCTCCCTCGACACCCAGTGCCGGGCAGGCGATGACCTCGTGATGCTCGCGATCCCAGATGAAGATGCTGGCCCGGTCACAATCAAGCAGCCGGGTCGCCTCTTCGGCGATCCGCGTGAGCAGCCGCTCGGTCTCCTGTTCGGAAGCGAGGTTCGCCGCCAGCTTGAGCGTGGCACGGAGCTTCTCCGTCCGCTGGGTGACGTTCAATCCGCGCTGACACAGGTGCAGCGTGGCTCCCATCGCCTGGGCCGCCAACAAGGCGGCGGGAAGCTGCTTTTCGGTGAGTCCCTTCCCCGCGATCACCAGCACGGCCGCCCCGCTCGTCGCCTGGCCCTCATCCTGCGGCAACGGGGCGATAATGAGCGGCTGGCCGCTGGTTGAGGTGGCCGTCGCCAGTGGGAGGCCTGTCGCCTGCCAGGTGGCCGCGTCGCGATCGAGGGCCTCGATCATGAGCGTCTGCGGCAACTCCTCCGTCGAGAGCCGACCGTACTGAAAGGCACAGCTCCACGCCGGCGACCGCTTCCAGACGGCCACATAACTGGCCCCCAGCTCGCTGGCGAGCAGCGAAACCGCCTCCCGCCCGAATGTCTCAAGCGAGGTGGCGCGGGCCAATTGCCCCACAATCTCCTGCTGCCAAGCCGCCATCCGCGCCAATTCGTGGGTATCGAGGGCTTGGTGAAGCTGATGCCGGGTGAACCAGACGGCGGCCATGATTGATTTCCAATTCTTGCAGGCGTCGCCGTCGATGGCGTCGGTTTCGGTGCAGTCGACGACGGCGGTGTGTATCACTCCGATAAACTGCCGGAGTCCAAATGAACGGTTTGACTCGGCGTGTGTTTCGCCCGTCATCATTATGATGTCGTGCCTTGTGAAGTCAATTCGTGAGCGTGACAATCCGGAGCTCTAGCCTGAGGTGGGGTCATCGTGAAAAAATTGCCAACCGGGCGAACTCGGGACGGGTTGTCGGCCTCCATCGAAACGCAGCTCAAAATGAGCAGCGACGTTTGATGCGAGCGGCGAAAAGGGGCCCCTGCGGTTATGCTGGGGCATCAGTCTCGATTCGATGGGTCAGGCCCCAGGCCACGCCAGGAAGACTTCATGATTTACGTCAATGTGCTGCTCACGATCCGCGAGGTGGCCGATGTCGCGGAAATCCGCCAACTGCTGCAAAAGCAGGGGGAGTTGTCCCGCGCGGAGCCCGGTTGCCTGCGGTTCGAGGTCTACCAGTCCAAGAACGACCCCAAGGTGTTCATTCTCAACGAACACTGGGAATCGCAGGCGGCCCTTGACGCCCACCGGTTGGCCGAAGCCTATACGACGATCTACGTCCCCCAGGTTCTCCCCCGCGTTGACCGCGTCCCCCATCCCAGCGACCTCGTGCAGTAGATACGTTTCAGTATGCATATGTCTATAGACACTTTACGGGTGCCACTGGCTCTGCCAGTGACTTGAATTCATCGAGTGTCTTGAATTGCGGAATAGCGAATCACACTGGCGGAGCCAGTGGCACCCAGTACTCCAACAATACTTCACCATCACGCCCAGCAACTTGAGAAACGGTCTTTTCGATGCTCAACAAGTATTCCTCACGTATCACCCAGCCGCGTTCCCAGGGAGCTTCCCAAGCCATGCTCTATGGCACGGGGATGACCCGCGAAGACATGGATAGGGCCCAGGTCGGCATTTCCAGCGTCTGGTACGAAGGCAATACCTGCAACATGCACCTCAATAAACTCTCCGAGTATGTGAAAGAGGGTGTGGTCAAGGCGGGCCTCGTCGGCATGCGGTTCAACACCATCGGCGTCTCGGACGGCATCTCGATGGGAACCGACGGCATGTCCTACTCGCTGCAATCGCGCGACCTCATCGCCGATAGCATCGAAACCGTCATGTCGGCCCAGTGGTATGATGCGAACATCTCGCTCCCCGGCTGCGACAAGAACATGCCCGGCTGCATCATGGCCATGGGTCGCCTCAACCGCCCCGCCATCATGATCTACGGCGGCACGATCAAGGCGGGCTGCACTCCTCGCCATCCCAAGCTCGATATCGTCTCCGCCTTCCAGGTCTACGGAGAATACCTCGCCGGCACGATCACCGACGAAGAGCGTCAGGAAATCGTCGAGAAGAGCTGCCCCGGCGCCGGGGCCTGCGGCGGGATGTATACCGCCAACACCATGGCCAGCGCGATCGAAGCCCTGGGCATGTCCCTCCCCTATAGCTCGTCGATCCCCGCCGAAGACCCCCTCAAGGTGGGCGAATGCCTCGCCGCCGGCAAGGCGATCCTCAATCTGCTTGAGAAGGATATTAAGCCGCGCGACATCATGACCCGCGCAGCCTTCGAGAACGCGATGGTCATCATCATGGCGACGGGCGGCTCGACGAACGCCGTCCTCCACCTCATCGCCATGGCCAAGTCGGTCGGTGTGAAACTGACCATCGACGACTTCCAGACCGTCTCCGACCGCATCCCCTTCATCGCCGACTTGAAGCCCAGCGGCAAATACGTGATGGAAGACCTCCATCATGTCGGCGGCACCCCGGCGGTTCTTAAATATCTCCTCTCGAAGGGCTACATCGACGGCAACTGCCTGACCGTCACCGGCAAGTCGCTCGCCGAGAATCTGCACGATCTCCCCGGCCTCGCGGAAGGCCAGCGGGTCATCGTCCCCGTGGAAACGCCCATTAAAGAAAGCGGCCACATCCGCATCATGCGCGGCAACTTCGCCCCCGGCGGGGCCGTCGCCAAGATCACCGGCAAGGAAGGCCTCGTCTTCACCGGCACCGCACGTTGCTACGACAGCGAAGAACTCATGCTCGAAGGGTTGGAGAAGGGCGAGATCGCGAAGGGCGATGTCATCATCATCCGCTACGAAGGCCCCAAGGGCGGCCCTGGCCTTCCCGAAATGCTGACCCCCACCTCGGCCATCATGGGAGCCGGCCTGGGAAGCGATGTCGCCCTGATCACCGACGGCCGCTTCAGCGGCGGCTCGCACGGCTTCATCGTCGGCCACGTCACACCCGAAGCCCAGGAGGGCGGCCCGATCGCGTTGGTGAAGAACGGCGAGAAGATCACCATCGACGCCGAGAAGAACACCATCACCCTCCACATCACGGACGAAGACCTCGCCGCCCGCGAAAAAGCCTTCGTCGCCCCCCCCTACAAAGCCACCTCCGGCACCCTCTACCGCTACATAAAAACCGTCAAAAACGCCAGCGAAGGCTGCGTGACGGATGAGTAATTGCAATGCCCTGAAGGAGCATTGAGATGTTCGACTCGATTTCGTTCGAAAACTACCGATCGATCCGCAAGTTGCACGTCGACCTCAAGCCGATCAACGTCTTGTTCGGCCCGAACGGCTCGGGCAAGTCAACGATCTTGGCGGCGGTGGATTTACTGTCGCGGACCTTGCGATCAGGGTTGAGAGATTCCCTTCGCCATACAGGTGGTATTGATAGTCTTCGAACTTTTGGTATCCCGCGTGAGGAGGTTACAAGGGTTGCCGTAAGTCAGGGAGTGTTTGAGTATGCACGTAGTTTCGAGTGGATGCACCATCGCGACGGTGCCACAGGTCATGAATCTCTTTACGCCAAAGGTGCTCAGCCTTCGGTAGTAGTTTTCGACTCAATGACGGGCGAGCTATGGGGACGGCACCTCTCGTACTTTAGTGATCCTCATGCACAAAATCGATTTGCGGCACCCAGCATGTGGGACTTGGCTATCGAGTCGGAATTGTGGACAGGGCTCGGAGGTGAGGATGATTTGGGGTGTGTAATTCGCTTTCGAGAACTGCTTGCGAGCGTGTATGTTGCAAATTGTCGAAGATTGGACATTGACCGATTGGCTGAGGTGGGGTCCAGGTCGCAAGATGGCGATGAATTAGGTTTTCATGGAGAAGGACTTTGGAATGTTCTTCGAAATCTTCGTGACAGCCACTCGACATCTGCGGTTTATCGGAAAATTGTCGAATTCCTACGAGTGGCTTTTCCCGGATTTGTTGATTATGAACTACGTACCGTTGGGCAGAGCGTGTCTTGCAGCGTCGTGAGTGATAGTCACCTCGAGTCATACCCAGTAGCCTTGGCTCATGATGGACTGGTGCATCTGACCTATTGCCTTTGCCTGCTGTTTTGTCGTGGAGATTTAGACTCAACGGTAATCCTCGACGAACCCGACCTCTCGCTACACCCGTGGGCGCTGACCGTCCTCGCCGACGCCATCAAGGAAGCTGCGTCGAAGTGGAACCGGCAGGTGATCCTCGCGACGCACTCCCCGACACTCCTCTCGGAGTTCAAAGAAGAAGAAATTCTCCTGATGCAGTCCGGAGAAAACGGCGTGACGGCCACCCGCGTCAGCGACATCCAGGAAGACCGTGATCTGCTGGATCGATACGATCTCGGATCGCTCTACCAGATGAATATCATTGGCAAACAGGGAGATAAACCGCTTTACACCGAAGTGGATGCGACGGAATGAGCGGATGGCGTCAAGTTCATCTGCGGCTGTTCGTGACCGGGCAAGGTGAGGAAACCTTTCTGGCGAGCTTTTTTCGCCAGCTAAGGCATTTTGAATCTGGCGAGGTCATAATCACTGCGGAGTACGCTTTTCCACAGATCACCGTCCCCACGAATGCCAAAAAGCTTGCTAAAAATGGCAGGGAAGTGCTCGAAAAGATCGATAAGGCGACCATCAAGAAAATACGGCCGTGGCTCTTGATCTCGACGCAACATTATGCCGTTCTTGTCGATGATCTTGAAACAGGAAGAAGAACCGTAGCGGAAACACAATTCAACTTTTACCGGGAACAGATTCACCGCATTCTCGACACAAAGCCGGAAATAAAGAATCGTTTCTCCGTGCATTTCTTCGTCAACATGGTCGAAGCTTACTACTTCAATCATCCGGAGGTGGTGAATGATGTCTGTGGCACATCGCTGACTGCCCAACCGGGTGATGTCGAAAACATTAGGCATCCGAAAGGCCGGCTCAAAGAACTGGTCAGCCAGCTGGAGCGTGGTCGCAAGTTCGACGAGATGGTAGATGGCACAGCCATTGCCAAGAAACTTGACCTCCAGAAGGTATTGGACAATTCAGAACATTGCCGGGCCCTGCGAACTCTGGTCGCCTGGATTTGGGAGGCGATGGGTCGCAAGCGAGGAGAGGAGTACCAGCTCCAGAAAGGTCACTACTGGGAAGTGACAGCTTCCCAATTGAAAGAACCGCCTCTTGAGGGCCATAGTCTGCCACTCGGCGATGAAGTGTAAATCATCCGAAGAGAGAAAATCCCATGTCCACTCTTGATCGACGCGATGTGTTGAAATGGTTGGGCAGCGCGGCTGCTACGGGTGGCATGGGGTTGGTGCAGTCTTCTCAGGCTGCTGCCAATGAAGGAGATGCCTGCGGTAAGACCGCACCTCCCCGGATCAAGATCGGTCAAATCGGCGTGGGGCATGCGCATGCCGACAAGCTCGCGGTCTATCGCAACTCGCCCGATTACGAAGTGGTGGGGATTGTCGAGCCGAACGAACAGTTGCGGCGGTCGGCCCAATCCAAGGCGGTCTACCGGGATCTGCCGTGGATGACGCAGGACGAACTGCTGTCCCTGCCTGGTCTGGAAGCCGTGCTGGTTGAGACCGAGGTGCGGGATCTTTTGTCCGCCACCGAGGCGTGCATCGCCGCCGGGAAGCATGTCCATCTCGACAAGCCCGCCGGCGACTCGCTTAGCCACTATCGCCGGATTCTCGAAGCCGCCGAGAAGCAACGATTACTGGTGCAGATGGGCTATATGTTCCGCTATAGCCCGGCGGTAATCCTCCTGCGAGAGTTTCTCGCCAACGGATGGCTGGGGGAGATCTTCGAGGTTCATGCCGTGATGAGCAAAGTCCTCGATCCCGCCACGCGGAAGCAACTCGGCGAGTATCCCGGCGGCATCATGTTCGAACTGGGTTGCCATGTGATCGATCTGGTGCTGGGCATTCTGCCAGATCCCGATAAGATCACCCCTTTCGCCCGCAAGACGGCTTCGGGCGACGACCGGTTGATCGACAACATGCTCGCCGTCTTCGAGTATCCCCGCGCGACGGCGGCCGTCCGCTCGACGGGCATCGAAGTCGAAGGGTTCGCCCGCCGGCACCTCACAGTCTGCTGCACTCGCGGGACCTTCCACATCCAGCCCCTCGACAGCCCGGCGGTGCGGCTCTCGCTTAGTGCTCCCATCACCGATTCAGCCAGTGGTCGCAGCTACAAAAAGGGCGTGCAGGAGATCACGCTCCCCAAGTTCCCCCGCTATGTAGGTGACGCGGCCGACATGGCCCACATCATTCGCGGAGAGAAAGCGTCCGACTTCTCCTACGCCCACGATCTCGCCGTGCAATCAGCGGTGTTGCAGGCCAGCGGAGTCCCTTTGACTTGATGGCGGAAGCGATTACCGGATCTGAAACAGGCCGGGCTTTTCGCACAAGAGGCCGCGGGTGGTCGCGTTTTCGCCCGCGAGGACACGCCGCAGGTCGCCGATCATCCGGGGCGAGTCGCCATAGTAGGCGTGCTGGAAACTCATCAAAGCCTCCTTCGTCATCGAGGTGGCGTCGATGCAGTCGATCCACTCGCGCGAGACCTGATCGGTGAGCGATACCTGCGTCGCACTTCCCAGGCGGGTGCCGCCGTTGAGGCCTTGCGACAGCTTGAGGGCGACATCCTGCTCCGAGGCGTAGATCGTCAACCGGCGCGTAGCCCGCTGGATCGATGGGGCGATCTGCGTGCGGAAGATGTCGGCGTCGAGATCCGGGGCGGCCAGGATCACTTGGTTGAACAGCGGCTGGTTCTCGACCAGCGGCATGTCGCGGATCAGTTCCTTGAGCGAGAAGGTGACCACCCGGCTCCCCATGCTGTGGGCCACGATGTGGATCTTCTCGGCCCGCGAAAAAAGGGCCAGCTGCTTGAGGACATGCTGGCAATGCGGCAGCGACCACTCCGCGTTGTTCCAGTCCGTGGTGTAGACCATGTTGTTCCCCGCGGGCCAGCTGAAACAGACGGCGGCACCGGGGAAGTTGAGATCGTACGAGAGCTGGGCCGTGCGGCGGACGGCGTTGTCGAAGGTCGTGTTGTAGCCGTGGACGAAGACGAGGATTTCGCTCGCCGAGGCGCCGGCCAGTTTCTCGCGGAGGCGGGTCATCCAGTTGGCTTCGGAGAGATGATCGAGGGGATCCATGAGCACGATGTGCTGCTTGGGATCCTCGCTCCACTGGTACCACGCCTTCGACTCGAGTTCACCCGGCTTGTGCTTGTACGGAATGCTGACCTGGCACATTCCCCATTGGAGATCGCCGCGATGGGTACCGTAGGCCTGGCTGGCGTTCGTCGCCCCGGTGCGGTTGCGGTTGGTGGCGAAGTAGATCGTCTCCCGCGAAAAGCCCTGATCCGGGGAGCCTTTGGCCATGGGTGAAAGGGCGGGTGCCGACCGGGTCGTCGTCGGGGAACCGTCTTTCGGAGTGATCTCGTGGAACTCGACCACACCCGGTTCCATCGCGGCCATGCCGTTGGAGGTGATGGTCACGGTCTCGTAGGTGGTGGCTGGCAAGTCGCCGGGAAAGGGAGGGGCTTCCCCCGAAGGCGCGCTGGTGGCAGGGATCCCTGGGATGGGCGGTTCGCTCTGCGGAGGAAGCTCGGGGAGCAGGGGGCCATTGGCGGCGGATGTCGAAAAGCCGTCGAGCCCACCGATCCGATCAGTCCGTGAGCCGCTGGGGGAAGTGTCGGGTGAGAAGGCCAAAGGATCGGGCGGAAAGGCCGGGGCATCGTTGGGGCTGCCGAGATCGGATTCGGCCGTGCCAGCGGCGTCACCGGCGGAGTGTTTGGCCTGCGCTCCATCACGAGGAGCGGCCCCGCAGCCGACGAAAAAAGTCATTGCCACCAGAAGAGCGGCCACCCACCCGCGCTTAGGCCGAGGAAGCCAGTGGAAGACAGGGAGCGGATGAGGATCGCGATCGGACATGGTTCAGGCATCCTTGCCGGAGCGGGAGAGTGCCGTGTTTTATGTCAAGACGCGAATCGCGGAAAGATCGATTGCGATGCCTATGTCAGCTGGCGTTGTCGCAGATCTGCGAGAACATCGGCTGCCGGGCGGGAATCCGTTTGACCGGAACGATACTGGGCGGAGCGTCGATGAAGTTCCTTCAACAACTCCTCCCCGGTGATCCCTGCGGACTCTTCGGTTTCCGCAGGCGTGTGGGCAATGAGATGATCTACCAGAGATTGAGCCAAAAACGCCTGATCCGCTGTTGGCATGGCCAACACCTGCCGAAGAAGTTGCTCCCGAACTTTCATAAGACTTCTCCCCGTACCATAAACTCTGCCATGGGCTGACACGAAGGTCGAGGGGATTCAGTTCTGCATCGGCTCGCTCTTGATGATTGCGGTCTTCAGCTTCCATCGCGCCTGGATCCTGCGGATCGCTTCCGCCGCGAGGAGGGTGCCGACCAGGAGACTGCAGAGGGCGGTGAACCAGTCGCCGTAGCGGACATAGACGCTGGTGCGGTCATCGAGCGGCACTGTGCGGATCTGGGCGCTGCTGACCTGTTTGAGCCAGGCCCCCGTCTTCGGTTCGCGGGGGCTGGTGCGGCCCTTGCGATCGCCGTCGAGGTAAACTTCCGGCTCCAGGATCGCCCCGTCACCATCCACGAAGGCCGAGATCCCCGTGTTGACCGCCCTGACGATGGGAGTGCGGGTCTCCACCGCCCGGAAGGCGGCCGTGATCAGGTGCTGTTCCAGTTCACTCGATCCGTGGAACCAGCCGTCGTTCGAGAGGTTGACGATGACGTCGACCTGCCGTCCGCGCTCGCGGTCGCTGACGCTTCCCACGACATCCCTCACAAGATGCGGGACGGTGTCCTCGAAGCAAATGACCGGCACCATCCGCCATTTGCCGTATTCAAACACCGAGGCCGAGGCCCCTTCATCCAGACCGAACCCATCCTGCAATTGCCGGGGCAGGAAGTATCGGAGGGCCGGGATCGATTGGGCCAAAGGAAGGTATTCGCCGAAGGGAACCAGATGCATCTTGTCGTACCGGCCCGCCAGCCCCACATCCGGGCGGAGGAAGGCGGCCGAGTTGTATCGGAGGATTTTTTCGTCGGTGGGAACCAGGGCTTCCAAACCCAGGATCATCGCGGCTCCGGCCCGCTGGCATTCACCGATCAGCGTTTTGCGGATCGTCTGGTCGCGCCAGCCGGAGACGGGGATCTCGGGGCGTTTGGCTTTGAGGTCGGCGTCGGTCCAATCTGAGGGCACATCGAACAAGGGCCAGCGGAACATCGTTTCGGGCCAGACGACGACATCCGGCCGATGGGCGACCGCCATCCCCGTCATGCGGACATGGGCCACGTACATCGGTGCCGAGTCGTCCGGTTTGCCCACGAGTGAGGCGGGATAATTCCCTTGAATGAGAGCCATCTTGGGGCCGGGTACGAAGTGGGCCTGGGAGCGGCGGAGGTAGCCATAGCCCAAGGTCGTCGTCACCAACAGTCCGGCCACCAGAATCTGCATCAGCGCGGAATTTCCCGAAGCCCATGCGAAGCGTGGGGCGTGGGCCGCATTTGTGACACGTGATGCGAGACTCTTGTCGCGGGAGTTCTGGTAGGTGGCCCACAGTCGGGCGGAGGCGAGGGCGATGGCACATGAACCGGCCATCACCACGAAACTCACCATGTAGGCCCCGCCCAGATCGCTGACCTGGATCATTTCCAGCCAGCGGTATTGCGAGTGTCCCAGCAAATACCAGGCGAAACCCGTCAGAAGGTGGGCTTTGGCGAATTCGAGCGCCACCCACACCACGGGGGCGGCCACCAGCAGGGGCACCTTCCAGCGGTGGATGGCCAGCCAAGTGAGATTCATGAAGACGGGCAGGTAGCAGGCCAGATAGGCCGCCAGTGCCAGCCAGGCGATGTACATCGCCGGGTCGCCCAGCCGCATCCATTGCAACGAGGCCAGTTGCGAGGCCAGCGAGGTGACATAAGCCGCGACCAGCGTCGGACGGGTGAGTGTGGGCCTCTGAATAAGCCACAGCACGGGAACAAAGGCCAGCCAGCCGAGCCAGCCCTGATCCAGCGGTGCGAAAGCCGCCCACATGCAGAAGGCACTGAGGGTGAGCCAGCCCCAGCCGGTCGATTGCGGAACCTGCGGGTCGTCGTCCGGCAGTTCGATGCGATGCCGCGCCTGGGCGATCATCCGCCGGACTTCGGCTTCCTGGGCGGCTGCGGTGGTGGATGCGGAACTCATGCTGCCGACCGTCGTGCTCGGGGAGGATTCATCATGATCGACAGCGGTGGTGGATGGGGCCGAAGTGGTGGCGGTCATCGCGTTCCTTGCGATCGAAAGTCTTCCGTGGAAAAGAGAACCACCAAAATCGTAGCAGAGAGAAAAAAACTTCCCTATGGCAATTCCGCGGCCACGACATGACACATGTCCGGGAGGTCAATTCCACTTGTGGACGATCATCGGATCCCCTTGTTTCACCGGTTGGGTGGAGGGGGGGAAATAGATCATGCCGTTCGCGGAGAGCGTGGCCTTGAGATCGGAGGAGCCTTGCCACGGGATGGTGCGGGCGATGGCCGAGGGGCTATGGAACTCGATGAGGGCGGGGTGGAATGTCGGTCGATCGCTGGTGTAGGTCTCGTCGACCGCCGCCATGGCGGTAAGTGGTGGCACAACCGCCGGTGCGATTCCCAGCAGTTGGCGGATCGCGGTCTTCACGAAGAGCTCGAAGCAGACCATGCTGCTGACCGGGTTGCCCGGCAGGCCGAACACAAGGCAAGGCTCCGCACCGGGTCTCAGGCCGAACCAGACTGGTTTGCCCGGCTTCATATCGACGTTATGAAAGACCTGCTGGACGCCCGCGCTGGCCAGAGCCTGCGGGACGAGATCCAACAGACCGGCGGAAACCCCTCCCGTCAGCAGCAGCAGATCGCACTTCAGGCCTTCAACGATTCGCGGGGCCAACTCACCGAGCGTATCGCGGGCGATGCCGAGCGGATGAACTTCGCAACCAGCCAGACGGGCTTGTCCCGCCAGCAGAGTCGCATTGGTGTTGCGGATCTGGCCGGGGCCGGGCGTTTGATCGGGGGGCACCAGTTCATCCCCCGTGGCCAGAATGGCGACTCTTGGTCGGCGACGAACTGCGACCGATGTGACACCCAGTTCCGCCAAGCCGGCCAGTTGCTGCGGCATCAGCAGTGTGCCCGCAGCCAGGGCCGAATCGCCCGGCTGCATCACGGCTCCCTGACGGATGAGATTCGCCCCCGCGCGAACCAGCTCATGAACCAGCACCATGTCGCCATCACGCGTAGTCGATTCGACCTTCACGACGGCCGTGGTTCCGACAGGAAGTGGCGCACCGGTCATGATCTGCACGGCTTCGCCAGCTTCCACACCGCGATCGGGAACTTGGCCCGCGTAGACCGTCCCCACCACTTTTAGAGAGGCGACGTTCGAAGACCCGCCTTGATACTCGGGCGAATCCAGATCTTCCGCGCGGACGGCGTATCCATCCATCAAGGCTTTGTCGAACGGTGGCGAGGCGACGCGGCTCACCACATCCCGTGCCAGCACCCGTCCTAGCACATCCCCCAGAGGAACAACTTCCTCCGGGAGCCTGTGCGCCGTTCGAACCACGATCTCCAATGCCGAGGCGACATCCAGAAGTGGAGGCATGCTGAGCCGCTTTCCGCTGAATCGTCGCCTTAGAACTTGTGGACGAAGAGGTCGAGGCAGATGACGAAGAGCATCAGCCCCAGCACAAAGGCCATCCCCGCATAGGTCGCGGCGATCTGCACCTTTTCATTGGGCTTCTTGCGGGTGATCGCCTCGTAGCCGAGGAAGACCATGTGACCGCCATCCAGCATCGGGATCGGGAGGAAGTTGATCACCGCCAGGTTGGCACTCAGGAAGCCCAGGAAGATCAACAGCGAGGAAATGCCCAGCTTTGAGATCTCGTAGGCGGCCCGAGCAATCCCCAGGGGGCCATGCAGCTCGAAGACACTGAGGTGTCCGGTGAAGAGGCTGCGGAGGGTCATATAGATATTGAGAACCGACTTCTCCATGTTCGAGTAGCCCATCTTGAAAGCCTCGCTGAAGCTTGTGGCACGTTGGGTGATTTTCGCCGGATACATGGCGAAACCGCGTCGGGGGTAAGGCCAGGCTTCATCGGGCACGGGGTCGAGGACGATGGTGCGGATCTCCGAATCTTCCTTGACGGTGAGCGTCACCTTCCGGAGCGGATATCTCTGCATCTGCACGAAGGCAAACGCCCAATTGTTCACGTTATTCTGATTCTTGTCCCCCAGATCGACTTCAACGGTCTTGGATTCGGGGCCGCCAGCTTCGTCGGGGTGTGGCACGAGGGCCAGCTTCAGAACTCTTTGCCCAGGCTTGATCCCGGCCATTTCGCCTGGCGAACCAGGATCAACACTCACCACGACTGGCACGACCTGAATCGCCACGCCAATCGCGGGAACCGCCAGCGCGTCCCCCGCTCGAAGAGGTGCATCGAGCCAGCCGGGGCTCGCTTCGGGAGTGACCTTCAAGACGACTTCCTGATTGCCGCCCCCTTCCTTCTGACGGGCGACGGTGATCTCCACCTCTTTGCCAGCCAGGAGATTCAGTTCATCGGGCAAACGGAGGGGATTGAGCGCGGTGCCGATGGCCTTGTCGCCCACCTTGACGATTTTGTCGTTCTTCAGGAAACCAGCCTTCTCGGCGGGGGAACCCTTCCGGACGGCGGTGGTCGGGCCGGTGTCCATCGAAAGTCCCAAGGTTCGGAAGTGGCCGGGACCGACTCGCGACTGGATGACTTCCCCGGGAGCATCAAGATCAGGCAAACCATTCGCACCCTTGGGCGGGCGTGACACGGTCAATGTGACCGTCTCGCCACCTTTAGCGACCAGAATGTCTTCCAGATCTTGGAATGACTTCACTTCTGTGCCGTCGACATGCGTGATGAGATCCAGCCCCTGCAAGGGTGGGCTGGCGGCCGCCGCGGGAGTTCCCGGAAGGGCGGTGGGATCGCCGCTGGCGTACTTCATCAGTCGCAGGGACGACGTGAAGCTCACGCCGATCGAAGGCCGGTTGCCGGTGGTGTCCGGAATGACGACCGTCTTGAACGGTGTGTTATCGCGACGCTTGCCTTCGACATCGATGGGGCCGGTCGACAGGGCCGCACTGATGGAGATGTCTTCAAACGACCTGACAGTCCGGCCACCCATCTTTTCGATGCGATCGCCGCGTTCCAGTCCGGCGACCCAGGCGGGATGGCCGGGTTCGACACTGCCGACGATGGCGGGGATCGATTCGACACCCATCGAGAAGGCGATCGCGCAAAAGATCAGGCCGGTGATCAGGTTCATGATCACCCCGGCGGAAATGATCGCCATTCGCTGCCAGACCGGCTTCGATGAGAACGACCGTGGATCGGCGGCGATCTCCTCGCTAGTCAACTGGCTGGGATCGGCGTCATCTTGCCCGAGCATCTGGACATAGCCGCCGAAGGGAATGGCCCGGAGTGCGTAGACCGTCTCGCCCCAGCGCTTGGCCAAGAGGGCGGGGCCGAAGCCGATGCTGAACTGCTCGACATGGACATCGCACCACTTGGCGACGGCGAAATGGCCCAGTTCGTGGAAGAAGATCACCATCCCCAGGCCGATTGCCACATAGAGGATGTTCTGAATGCTGCTCAGCGTGTTCGCCAACAGGCAAGGATTCATCTGCAGGACGAACTCTAGGCTTTCCAACGTCGCGTCTCCTCTCGCGCCCACTCATCCAATGCCAGTAACTCGTCCAATGACGGGTGGCTCGAATGCGTGTGTGCGGCTAGTACCTCCCCGCAAACGCGGGGAATCTCCATGAATTTCAGATCATTTTTCAAGAATCGTTCGACGGCGACTTCGTTGGCCGCATTGAGCACCGCACCACAGCCACCGCCGCTTCTCGCCACTTCGAAACCCAGCCTGAGGGCTGGAAAGCGGTCGAGATCCGGCGGGGAGAACTCCATCGACAGAGATTGCTCCCAGTTCATCTTACGTGCAGGCCCCATTTTTCGCTGGGGCCATGATAACGCATACTGGATGGGGAGTCGCATATCGGGGGGCGAAAGCTGGGCGATCACCGATCCGTCCACGTACTCGACAAATGAGTGGACGATCGATTGCGGGTGGACGACCACCCCCAGTTGCTCGACGGGAACATCGAACAGCCAGCGGGCTTCGATGACCTCGAGCGCCTTGTTCATCATCGTGGCGCTGTCGATGGTGATCTTGGGCCCCATCTGCCAGGTGGGATGGGCCAAGGCCTGCGCGACCGTGACCGATCGCAGTTCCTCCAGCGAGGCTTTGCGGAACGGCCCGCCGCTGGCAGTGAGATGGATCTTGGCGATCTCGTCCTTCCGGCCGCAGGCCAGGCACTGGAAGATCGCGCTGTGTTCGCTGTCGACGGGAAGGAGTTCGGCACCGTGATCCTTCACGGCCTGCGTCACCAACGGCCCGGCAACCACCAAACTTTCCTTGTTGGCCAGAGCGACGCGTTTCCCCGCCTGAACGGCGGCCCATGTCCCCTTGAGACCGGCGGCACCCACGATGGCCGAAACGACGACGTTGACCTCAGGATGCGTCACGACATGCTCGATGCCGCTCTCGCCGAACATCAACTCGGTTTCGCGGGGAAAGAGCGAACGGTCGACTTCATCGGCGAGCCGCTCGTCGGCGATGACGGCAAGGCGCGGGCGGAATTCATGACATTGGGCGGCGAGTTCCCGCACTTTGCGATGGGCCACCAGTGCGAACAGCCCCAAGCTGGCCGCATCGCTGCGGACGACATCCAGCGTGCTCAGGCCGATGGAGCCCGTTGAACCCAGCAGGGCGATCTGCTTCATCAGTGGGTCGAACCTTCGAGAGCCGCCGGAACCTCTGGACACCAAACATTGCCCGCCAATGTCTGGAACATGCACCCCGCGTCAGCCTCTCGGCACAAGAGGTGATTATCGACTGTAACTTCTCTGCTACAGGAAGCTTAGGAGACCTGGAAAATCTCGACAAGGCCGGTTCAAGAGGAAGCCACAGGAAAGGAGTGGTCTCTCCAATCCACTGAAACCAGCCACGGGGAGTTGCCCAAGAGGGGTTTGTCTTGTAGACCATCCGAAGCGTTTGTTCGGTGTCCGTTCCACGAACCGGGGACTTCGCGTTGAATTCGGCTCTTTCCACCTGCTCCTCGCACGCTGCCGTTTCTGCCCGCGCGGGACGCTTTCAGCACAGGTCTGTTCTGCATGCCGCTCTTCTCTTGGCGGCTTTGCTGATCGGCTGGAGTTCTCCGCAGTGGCTTTCCGGCGTGGCAGCCCACGCCCAGGAATCCGCTCCGACAACGACAACGCCGATTGACCCTCCAGCCGCCAAAAATGAAGCGGGCGGGCACAGTGAAGATGGACACAGTGCAGACGGACACGCGACTGACGCGCACGCGGAAACCGCTCACCACGACGGCGAACATGCAGGGCATGAGCCGCTCGGGAAACTCGTTTCCAAGCTCTCCACGCTGCCGTTCGCGCTACTTCTGCTATCGATCGCGGCTTTTCCCCTCGCCAATCCGCATTGGTGGGAGCACAACTCCAACAAGGGGATCATCGTTGCGGCCCTGTCGGTTCCCGTCGCCATCTATCTCTTCACCTTTGGCGAGGCGGGCCTGCACACACTGGAGCATAGCGGGAAGGAATACATTTCGTTCCTGTTGCTCCTAGGATCGCTCTTCGTCATCAGCGGCGGGATCTATGTGCGGGGTTCGCTGGTGGGGACCCCGGTTGTCAACGCGACAATCCTCGGCTTCGGCACGCTGATCGCCAGCTTTGTGGGAACCACAGGCGCTTCGATGCTGCTCATCCGACCATTACTGAGAGCGAACGCCAGGCGGCGAAAGGTGACCCACACGGTCGTCTTCTTCATCTTCATGGTTTCCAACAGTGGCGGATTGCTAACACCATTGGGAGATCCGCCACTGTTTCTGGGCTTTCTCAAGGGGGTTCCCTTCGAGTGGACCTTCCGCCTCTGGCCGCAGTGGCTCTTTGTGAACCTCATTCTGCTGGCCATCTACTTCGCCTGGGATCGATTGGCGTTTGGAAAAGAAGACATCGGACATGCGGCTTTCGCCGAGGAGCCTCAATCGCGTGAATCCTTCGGCCTGGAAGGCCTGCACAACATCGCCTTCCTTCTGGGAGTGGTGGCGGTGATCTACGCGGGCGGCCAAGGACTTTTCAATGGTGGCCAGACTTGGCCCTGGGGAGTTCAAGAACTGCTGATGGCGCTGCTGCTGGCCGGGAGTTACTTTGCCACCAGCCCCATCCTTCGGCAGAAGAATCACTTCAGTTTCGGGCCGATCATCGAAGTCGCAGTGCTGTTCATCGGCATCTTCATCACCATGATTCCGGCTCTCGCGATTTTGAACTCGGAAGGGAAGAACCTGGGGCTGACCTACGAATGGCAATACTTCTGGGCGACTGGTGTGCTGTCGAGTTTTCTCGACAACGCCCCGACCTACCTGACATTCGCCGCCACCGCCGCCGGGATCGCCAACATTCCGCTCGAAGGACCTTATCTGCGGGCGTTTCTGGAGACGGGGCCCGAGGCCCATGCGATCCTCGCCGCCATCAGTTGCGGGGCCGTGTTGATGGGAGCGAACACCTACATCGGCAACGGACCGAATTTCATGGTGAAGGCGATCGCCGAAGAGAACAACATCCGCATGCCCTCATTCTTCGGTTACATGGCCTATTCGGGGCTGATCCTGCTGCCGATCTTCGTCCTGGTGACGATTTTCTTCTTCCTGTGATGGCGAGTCCTTCCATCCCGGTTCAAGGGTGCGATCGGGGGGATGTTGCCGAAATTTCTGGTGTTTGAGGCGAGATTTCGTTCAGGAGCGACATCCCCGTGTCGCACAAAGTTGCCGATCGTGGGAATTCTGGTCGCAACCTGATCTGTTGATGATCTTTTCCGGGGAAACGTCCGTTCTGCCGCCGGACACGAGATTCTCCAGCCATCCCCGCTTATGATCTGGCGAGCGCCTTTCGCTTGCGAATCGTGTGGCTGGTGGTTCGCGCCGTACAGGTCGAACGCCAATTGATCGAACTGATGATCATGGAGCGGGTGAGCCGCCGGTCGAACGACTCCATCGATGTTAATGAGCGGCGATTAACGGCAGCGGTCTGTGAACCACGCATCGCGTGGTCACGATTGAGAACCGGAAACCTTGATCCGAATCGGGAATTGTCATGACGGCTGTGGTCTGGGGTGGTTTCATCATCCTTGTGCTGTTGATCCTCGCTTTCGACCTTGGGGCGTTCAGCCGCGGCTCCCATCGGGTGATCAGCGCCCGGCAGGCGCTTTTCCGGACCGGCGTCTACTTCATGCTGTCGTGCCTGTTCACGGTCTTCGTTTATTTCGCTTATGAGAACCACTGGTTCGAACTGGGACGGTGGGAGCCAGCGGCTGTCGCGGAGGAAACCGCGTCCGCCACTGACGCACCCGCCGAAACGGAACCTTCAAACACAGATTCCGCCAAGACGGATTCTCCCCAGACCGACCCCGGTTCGAGCGATCCAAAGGTTCCCGGCGACAAGGCTGCAGCCGCCGGGAAAACGAGTCATCGGCGGATCGAAATTGCTTTTCCCTTTGAAGGGTCGACCCATGAAGATCATGGGGACGAAGCGACGGGCCTGCCCGAGGATGGCCGTGAAGCCGCGACGATGTATTTCACGGGGTACCTGGTCGAGCAGAGCCTCAGCATGGACAACATCTTCGTCATCGCGCTGATCCTCTCGTTTTTCCAGGTGCCGGCGGCTTATCAGCATCGAGTGCTGTTCTGGGGCATCCTCGGCGCACTCGTGATGCGCGGGGTGATGATCGCCTTGGGCGCCGCCATCATCCATCAATTCGATTGGGTCATCTACTTCTTTGGCGCACTGCTGATTTACACAGCCATCAAGATGCTCTTTGCCCAGGATGAGGAGCTCGACCTCGAGCAGAACCGGCTCGTCAAGCTGATCCGCAGGATCGTTCCCGTGTACCCTGGTTTCGTGGGTGACCACTTCTTCACGAAACTCAACGGGAAGCTCGCGGTGACGCCTTTGTTCGTGGCCTTGATGATGGTGGAAAGCACCGACCTGTTGTTCGCGGTCGACTCGATCCCCGCCGTCTTCGGGATCACGCAGGATCCCTTCCTGGTTTTCAGCTCGAACGTCTTCGCGATCCTCGGGCTGAGATCGCTCTACTTCGCACTGGTCGATCTGCTGGATCGATTCCGTTACCTGAAGTACAGCCTGGTGGCGATCCTGTTCTTCGTGGGATCGAAGATGATCGCGCATCACTACATCACCTTCTCGCCGATCGTCTCGCTGCTGGTGATCGCCATCTGTCTGGGCTTGGGAATTGGTGCGTCATTCGTGATCCCCGCGCCACCCCATGAGGAAAAAGCGGAACCTGCCCAAGAGCCCAGCTAGAGTAGGCCCACATGGGCAGAACCTAGCGGGAAGACCAGATCTGGCGAGACAATTAGACGAGGTGCGTGGTGTGATTCTCGCCAGCGTCACTGTTCTGTTGCTGTGCGGGAGTCAGCATTTGTCGCGATGAGGCGCCCCCGGAAACCTGGGTGGTCGCAGCGCTGGTCTTGCAGTATTGGCTCAGTTCGGCTGACAGCCCTTCCAGTTCTGGCTTCAAACGGGCGACAAGCTCCAATGCTTCCCGAAGATCACCGGTCTTCCCCGCAATCTCCAGTTTTCGAGTCGTCTCCAGAATTGTCGATGGACTGAACGTTGCCGCCAATCCCCGCAAACTGTGGGCGAAGCGTTGGACATCCGGGGCCGCTTTTCGTTCGATCGCGTCGGTCAGATCCCTCAAAAGTTGAGGCATCGACTCCACGAAAAATCCGGCGAGGATCTGCAAAAGTTGGCGATCGGCTCCCAAGTTGAACATCACACGGGCGGCGTCGAAGACACGGGACTCGGGCTGATTCCCATCGATGGTCCTCTCCCCGTTGAGCTGCGAGCCCACAGATTGATCTTGGCGATCCCCACCCGTTTCCGATGACGTGCGGGAGCTGGTGGATTGACGCATGGGGGACTCATGGCTGTTGGTTCTCAGCCAGTTTTTCTGCTGTGACGACGAGGAGTATCGTGCGGGTTGAGAGCTATTCTCCGGATTCTGATTCAGATTCGCTTCCAGCCAATGGCGATGCTCGCCGTTGATCCGCTCGGCTCCACTCGGATTCGGATCGCCCAGCGGTGTGACGTTGGGCATCCAGTCCGGGTGGAACAACCGTGATTTTGTCCTCTGTCGCGGCAGCAGTGCCAATTTCTCGACCTGCTCCACCAGTGCCTGGGGCGACACGGGCTTGATCAACAAATCGTCCATCCCCGCGTCGAAACAGGCCTGGGCATGTGTCGGTTCGGTATGCGAGGTGAATGCCAGGATCGGCACGGTCGACCTCAGTTCGTCCGCCATCAAACGGATGGCGATGGTCGCTTGTAACCCGTTCATCACGGGCATCTGCAGATCCATGACCACCACATCGAAGGGCTTTTTGCGGATCTTTGAAACCGCTTCCAAACCGTTGCTGGCAATTTCGACCGAGTGTCCTCTGCGGTGGAACACTTCGGCGATGAATCGTTGCATGGCCGGTGTGTCTTCGGCCGCCAAGATGTTGAGCATGTCACCGTCCTCCCGACAGACATCTCCTCGCCTTTGATGGCGTGTGAGACGCCGCTTCCCCAAAGTTGGGGAATTCACCCTTTCAATTACGTTGTTACGAACGCAGTGGAGAAAAAACTGAATGTGCCTAAGACAATCCAAGATTCACAGCTTCTTCCATCATGCAGGAGGATAGTTCGAGAGGCATCAATGATTTTCCTTGATGCGACCAATTGAATCTGCTGACAGACGGATGTTTCGCTTCTGCGGATGAGTCTTGGATTTTGCGACTTGACAAGCTTGCGAATTGTGCGCCGTGAAAGCGAGATTTGAATTTCCTGCCCAAATGGATGGGGGATGCTTGTGCGCATCGTTCGCAACTCTCTACAGGGAAACGCTTTGCAGGCGGAAGAAAACCTTGTTCATGCCGCGGAAGGATGGCTTTCTGCGACGATATGATCACAAGGTTGATCGATCAGGCACCATGTCGACACCCGCGAGCTCAACTTTTGTTGAGCGAGATCAACCCACCGAGATTCGCCGTAAACCTTACGCGCCGGGGAGTTTCCATGTCGCGAGGGGAAGAGCTTTCCACAGGATGTAGGCGATGGGCGCGGAGTAGATGATGCTGTCGAGCAGATCGAGCAGCCCGCCGAAACCGGGGAGCAGGCCAGCCGAATCCTTCTTTCCCAGATCGCGTTTGATCAGCGATTCGCACAAGTCGCCAATGAGCCCCACGATGCCGATGATCACGCCGTAAATCACCGCCCAGTACCATTCCGGGGCCTGCCATTCGCGGTTGAAGAGCGGCGTGGCGAAAGTCAGCCACAGGTAGGCACCCAAGGCCGATCCGATCAGCGCCCCGCCCGCACCCATATAGGTTTTACCTGGCGAGAGCAGAGGCACGAGTTTGCGACGACCGAAAAGCCGGCCCAGGGTGTAGGCTCCCGCGTCTCCTGATTTCGTGACCAGCACCAGCGATCCCAGGACGAGATAGCCCGCGTCCGCGCCCGCCACCCATCTCAATTGGGCGCAGACACCCAGCAGCACGCCCACGTAGCTCACGATCATCAGCTCGGCACCCAGCGTCTCCATGCTCTTGCCCGGTTCCCGGTAACGGTAAGCCGAGATGAAGAACATGATGAGGATGGAGAGCGAGTAGGCCAGCATCACCTGCGCCAGGGTGTTGCCATCGTCGGGCACATCGATGGGAAAGATCCGCGAGCGACCGAACCACGCGGCGGAAGTGACCAGCATGCTGAGGGCGCACACCGTGAAGCGGTGCGGCGTGAAGTTCCGCGTCTGGAGCAGATCGCAAAGCTCGTCGGCCCCGCGATAAGCCAGGATGCAGCCGAAGATCAGGAGGATGGGAGCCGAGCTACCGAAGGAATGATCCAACGCGAAGATCCCCGCCAGGAGGGGGATCAATACGGCAGACATCGCCAACCGCCATCGAAGCATCGCAGGCCCGTTATCCCGAAGTCGTCGCAACACGAAAGCAGAACGATTTGCCGGCCTGCTTGATCACGGAAGCTTCCGGTCAGTTCACTTCTTCGGCGTAATCATTCCGAGGAAGACTGCGCCGAAGAAGATTTCACCGAAGTAGAACATCCCACAGCGATCAAGGGCTGACGACTCCGGGAGTCTGCCCCATTTCCCTTGGTTTCGCTACTCATCCCGCATTCGCCAGCTGAATTCGCGATGAAGCCGGTTTTTGAACACTCCGCCCAAACAGAGCGTTCCCCGCCCACGACTTGGCCACTATCGCCCCGGAATGCTCGTGGCCACTCATTCCCTCACGCCGCTGGATATGGCAGACTCACATCAACAAGATTTGATCATACCGATCCAGCCGATCTTTCTTGAGAACCTCACCACACGACGAGTCGACCATGCCCCAATTCCTCAGCCGTATCATAAAGGCCGCACTTTTCGGGACATTGACTTGTCTGGGAATTATGAGCGAGGACAACGTAATGCTCTCCACCGCGCAGGGACAGACGACGCCAGCCGCCGTTCAGGAGCAGACCGTGGTGACCGACTGGACGCGTTATCCCGAGATCGCCGGGCTGCCGGATCTGTTTATCGCGCGGGATGGTTCGCGGATCACCACGGCCGACGCTTGGATCACCGAACGGCGGCCCGAGATCAAGGAACTCATTCAACGGGAAATGTTCGGCTATCTGCCCGCCCCCCAGCCATTCCAAGCGACCGTGACCAAGTTGGTTCCCGATGCCTTGGGGGGAAAGGCCACGCTTAAGGAGATCAGCCTCAAGTTCACCAAGTTGCCGGCGGAGGCCCCCGAGATTCGCCTGGCGTTGTGGATCCCCAATTCGAAGAAGGGAGCCAAGGTGCCAGTCGTCCTGACGCTCAATTACTGCGGCAACGCGAATGTCACCACCGACCCCCACACGACCATCCACACCGATCGTTACTGTTCCAAGAAGGAATTCGTGGGCCAACGTGGGGCACAGGCGGACTTCTGGTGCGTCGAGCAGGTCATCGATCGCGGCTACGCCTTCGCCACCTATCATGAAAGCGACACCAAGGCGGACAAGAACACCTGGGATGACGGCATCTTCCCCTATTTGAAGGACGCTGCGATTCCGGCGGCTTCGCATCCCGCGACCATCGCCCTTTGGGCCTGGGGGCTGCACCGCTGCATCGATCAGCTTCAAGCGGAGAGCCAACTCGATCCCTCGCGCATCTGCCTTCTGGGCCATTCGCGGCGGGGCAAGACCGTGCTGTTCGCCGCCGCCATGGATGAACGGGTGGCGCTGGTGGTGCCGCATCAATCGGGAACCGGAGGGATGGCACTCAGTCGGGAAAACAATCAGGAATCCGTGGAACGGATCAACCGGGTCTTCCCCCATTGGTTCTGCGGCGAGTTCAAGAAGTTCGGCGGTCACGAGAGCCGGATCCCCTTCGATCAGCATGCGGTCGCCGCGTTGGTCGCACCGCGGTTGTTGCTGGATACGGAAGGGGATCAGGATGCCTGGGCCAACTTTCCCCGCTCGCTGGAGACGGTGAAGGCCGCCGCTCCCGTTTGGAAACTTCTCGGCACGGAGGGAGTCATCGGGGAGGGTCTTGTGGCATCCGCCGCCGATGTCAAAGCGGGTGGCGTGGGCGATGTCGTGCAGTTGCGACTTCCCGAAAAGCACACTCTGACCAGCGAGTTCTGGACGGGGATTCTGAACTACGCCGATGTGATGCTTCCTGCACAGCCCACACGTTGAATCAATGATCTGACATCATTGAGAGTGTGTTCCATCCGGCCGAGGCGATGATCGCGCGGCGTTCACTTCGTCCGCTGGGGCCTCACGCCAGATGGTCGCCCGCCATCCGTCGCAAGACTTTTTGGATCAAGCAAACCTGCTCGATGGCCACTCGAGCAAGGCCGGGGATCGGTAATTGGCTCAGTGATTGTCGGATGTCGAACTTCAACACAACCGCTTGGCCGGCAGCGAATTTCGGGAGCGTCAGAGAGCGGTTTCAAGCTCGCACCGACGCTGCCTGACCCATAACCCTGCGATCAGGGAACGCAGACAACCCGTAAAGCAGCCGGTTGTCCGGCATGCATGTTGCAAAGTGTTTCTTCCGCACAACCCGCACCCGGTATGACACAGGGATGGTCGCTCGTGTCGAGCGAATCATTGAAGGAGCGGGCTTGTTACCACTTTGATCACCGGAGGTTCACGATGCACATGCCCAAGACTCTTCTCGCGACTAGTTTGACCCTTGGTCTGGCAGCCATTGCCAACGCCCAGCCACCAGGCGTTCCACAGCCTGCCAATACCGCTCCTCCCGGCCGAACCACGACAACCATCCAGACACCGGTCGGCAACGTTCAGGTGCAGTCGAACACACCACCCCGGAATGTGCCTCCTCGGGCCAACGGGACGGTCGATCCAAACCGCGTCAATCCACAAACCGGTGCCTACTACACACCCGGTGCCCAAGTGCAAGTCGGCGCGGGCGGCGTGGCCGTCGGTGCCCGTCCCATGCAACAGCCCGCGATGAATATCGAATCGCATATCGTCAACTGCCTGATCCTGAAGAATCAGGAAGAGGTCGAGTTGAGCAAGTTCGCCCAGAACGAGCTGCAGAACGAGAAGGTGAAGCAGTTCGCCGCTCAACTGGCCGCCGACCATCAGCAGGCCGTCCAGAAGCTGCAGGCTTTGAAAGTCACGCAGACGACCCAGGTGGAAGCCGCCAATCCTGCCACGTTCGTGGCTACGGAAGCTGTGACGGCTCCCGTTCCCGGAACACCCGCCCAGCGGCGAGTCGAACGCCAAGCGGATCGTCAGGCCGAACGAACTGAGCGTCAGATTGAACGTGTGACCGGCGCCAACGTCGAAGTGACGCCCAACACTCCCGCCGCCCAGCGGCAGGTGGTGGGATATCGCGGCCGGGTCGTCCTCCAGCCCCAGTATGCTGGCAAGACGAACGAAGGGGACCAGTTCCTTCAGATCCAGCAGGATGCCACCCAGGAATGTCTGGATCTGGCAGTTGCTGAACTGATGGAAGCCAAAGACAACAAGCAGATCGACCAGTGCTTCCTCGGCATCCAGGCCGGAATGCACATGGGAATGCTGGCCCAGCTGACGGCTCTGGAAAAGCACACTTCGGGTGAAGTACAGCAGTTCGTGGTCGAAGCTAAGGCCACCACGCAGAAGCACCTGCAGCTGGCCAAGAACCTGATGCAGGAAGTCGACCAGAAGTAATTGAGCCTCAGGCCGCCATGGGCCTGAACTCCGCGAAAGCATCACGATAGACACCTCGATCCCCGGCGTTTTCGCAAACGTCGGGGATCTGCGTTTTTGTTGGGAGTTGGGAAAACCTCGGCGATCCTCGCTTTAGGTTCTTCCTAACCATTAACCATCACGGCGTGTCGTCGATGGCGGCATACACCTTGCCGACGCCTTTGAGCCACTCGAGATCACCCGCCTCGACGTGCTGCTTCACATCGCGGAGGAGGTTGACCGTCTCTGGTTCGTAGCAAGGTTCTGAAGGGTCATCGACGGGATAGACTAGATCCACCTCAACCGCGACGACATATTCCGCCGTGGCGACATACCGGGTCTTCCTGATGCGTCTTCCTTCAATCCCCATGATACGCCTCGTTGGAACCTGCTTAAGCCGCCTATGCTCAAAAGTTGTCCAGGCTGTCCAAGAGATCGTCGAGATTGTCTCGGGGGGATTCGGCTTTGCCTTCCTGGCGTTTGGGGATGCCGACACTCATGCCGACCGCGCCGCGGCCGTCGGCGACGAGTTCCTGGTCGCGCTCTTTGACCGCCATTTCCAGGGCGGTTTCGGCGGAGTCGTTGCCGCCGCCGAAGAGCTTCGAGAGATCGACCTTGAAGGCCGTCGGGCCGTCCCCTTCCGCACCGGCAATGGCGGGAGTCTTATGCTCCGGGAAGATGATCGCGTTGGCGGGGCAGACCCGGCTGCACGCCGGGCAACCCTTTTTGCAGCTGTCTTGCTGTTCGACCAGGATCTTGTCGAGGGCGTCGACGCCGTAAACGCCGAACAGGCAGAAATCGATGCACTCCATACAGTTGGTGCAGCGGCTGTAATCGATCACCGGATACCAACGGCGCTTCGCCGGTTCTTCCGTGCCCAGCCGGAGGATGTCGAGCGGATTGCCCGACAGCGGAGTGGTCGCCGCATCTTCGTGCTTCGCCTGAACATGATCCACATGCCCATTGCCCGCATGCCCGTTGGTGGCATGACCGTTACTGGCTGACCCGTTGGTGCCTGGCAATGGGACAACCGGTGGTGAGCCGGCGGTTCCCGACGGGTTCTTCGTGGGGAACTTGCCCAGTGACAATCCCAGCGAGACCACGGGCATCGCCAGTTCATCGGCAATCCGGTGAACTTCATCGATGAAGGGCTGAGCCTCGGCCCGCACCCGCAGATCGATCGACCAGATCGTCCGCTTCGGGCGGCCATTGGTGGACGAAGCGAGGGCCGGATCGTGGGAGGCCTCCGCCATCTCGGCCAGGACCGCCGCGTTGGAGGTGTCGCTCTCGCCCTCTTCGTCTTCGCTGTCTTCGTCTGTTTCCACCAGCAGCGTCTTCCCCACCCTGCCGGGGATCTGCTGGCGATCGAGCACCCAGTGGGCGGCCCGCGGGAACAGCCACGAGAGCACCACGACCGGCCCCGACAGCGACCGCAGGAACATCAGTCCCGTGTGATCGGCCGGAAGGTCGTAGAGGTTGGGAATGACCGAGACATCGACCTTTCCGCCAAGCATCAGCTGGACGGCGATCTCTTCCTCGAGGGCCCGCTTGACCGGATTCTTCCCCGGGGCCTGCGAGATGACGACAGTCAGTTTTCCGGCGGCCATTCACGAATCTCCGACAAGGCAGCAGCTTATCCGCTCAGAAGTGGTTCATGCATCATGCCGCAGCGACCCGGCCCCTGCAATTCGTTTGCAGCAAGTGCCAGTACCCCCGAGGGACTTCCGGCTTACAAAGGAAGCTGAACAAACGGGGGAGAACCTGCACTTCTGGTTTGACACACGCTGCCTTGTTGACGATCTCCGGGTGGCACGCTCTGAGGCCCTGAAACCAAACACCGCGAAGGGCGTGGGCATTTGGGACGTGTGACTCGAAGACCACGCCCTTCCGCAAAACCTCCAGGGACGTGCCACCCGACGCTTGGCATTGATCAAGGGTCGAACCATGAACGCACTGCCCCGGTGGTGAGGCCAATCCGGACGCGTCACTGATTCATCTGGCCTTTGATGAGGGCTTGGGTTTTGTCCCAACTCGCGGCCAGCACTTCGAGATACTGGGCCGGTGTGAGGAGATCGGCGGAGGTGCGCAGGTCGTACAGCCAGCCCTCGCCGTAGGAATCGGCATTGATGGCACTGGGGTCGGCAGCGACGATCGGGTTGAGCCGCACGATCTCGCCCGTCTCGGCCGCATGCATGGTGCTGAGGGCCTTCGAGCTTTCGATCTCGCCAATCTCCTGCTTCTTGGCGACGACCGCCCCGTCGGAGATTGACCAGTCGAGGAAGTAGACATCCTGCAGAAGTCGGACGGCGTAGGCGGTGAATCCCACCCGGTAGAGGCCGGGCTCCCGCTCCATGAGCCAGAAGTGCGTGGCGACGTACTGCCGGTCGGCGGGAATCCGCGCCGGGAATTGACCCATCATAAATGTCAATTCGTCAGGCATGGAGAGTCTTTGTGAGTCGAGTGCGCTGCTGTGGAATCAATGCCGGAGAACGGTGTGGGTGGGGAGTTGATTGTGGATGGTGGATAGTCGTCGGTTGTCGGTTGGAAATGCCCGCTGAACAGCGATTCCCAAGTCTTTCCAACCAACAACCATCAACCCACAACCATCCTCGCGCAGCAAAGCGCCTTGAAGGAACCAACCCTCAAGGCGCTGCGATGAGTCGCGAAATTCTCTTTGAGCCTACTTGTTGAAGCTGGCCAGAGGGACCTTGATAGTCCCGAGGTCGTTCGCACCGGGCTTGAGGGTCATCTTGGCAGGCTTCTGCACGTAACCCGAGCGTTCCTGCCACATGCGGACTTCGATCTCCTCACCGGCGGGGAGGTTCTCGATGGTGAATTTGCCATCCTTGCCCGTGACGGCGAAGTAGGGATGATCGCAGACCATCCAGTGGCCGAGCATCCAGGGATGGATGTCGCAGGTCACCTTGAACGGCACGCGTTCCTGTTCGGTTCCCTTGAGCGGCACACCGGTCTTGTTGCCGGGCTGCACGAGGAAGTTCACAGCGGTGTTCTTAGTCGAATAGGTGTGGACATTGTGGGCGACGGCGTCGGTGTTGAGAACCTTGATCGGCTGGCCGGTCTGGACGGCGATCACGCGCGGCACGAACGTGCAGGCCTGGTTGTCGAACTCGACTGTGGCTGTTTTGCCAGCCTTCAGGTCGGGATGAATCGCCTTCGGGGCCTTGGTGAGGTAGACCACGACGTTGCCGATCGCCTTCGTTTCGGGATCGACGACCAGGCTTTCGTCCTTGAGGTCTTCCTTGGCGCAGACGGCGGCGTCGCGGGCCGTCGCATCCCCCTTGCGGACAAGAATCTTCACTTCGGGAACCTCGCCATCAAGCACGATCTGGCCCGAGAGGCTGCCCCAATCAGCGGCAGAGGCGACGGAACCAAGACTGGCCAGCGCGGCGATCGACGCCAGCGAGACGAGCGACCGGAAAGAGATGTTCATGGTGCGATCCTCGGGATGATGCCAACAGGCTCTGGGCGGGTTCGGGTAGGAACAGAATTCCCACTGGTGAGAACATTGAGATTAGACACGACTTCGGGCGAGGGCAAGCCGCACCACCACCTCTCGCCCAAGAACGCATCAATTTTCGGCGAAATGAAGGTTTGTCGCGGGCGATTTGTGGTTTTTCACGTCTCTTCGCTTCATCCCTGCGCAGTGACCAGCAAAGAGCGATGAATTCTCTGGTGGATCGTCAGATACCTTCGAACTCACCCTCACCCCGACCCTCTCCCAGCGGACTGGGCGAGGGGGCCAATGAGAATCCATCACATGTGGATGGCCCGGCCGTCCACGGCGAGGGCGGCTTCCTTGACGATCTCCGCCAACGTCGGGTGGGCGTGGGAGGTGCGGGCGATGTCTTCGCTTGAAGCGCCGAACTCGATCGCCAGGGCCGTCTCGGCGATCATGTCGCCCGCGTGGGCTCCGATGATGTGCACGCCCAGTACACGGTCGGTCTCGGCATGCGCCAAGACCTTGGCGCGGCCTTCCGTCGCGGCGATCGCCTTGGCCCGGGCGTTGGCCAGGTAAGGGAAGCTCCCCTTCTTGTAGGGAATGCCCGCTTCCTTGAGCTGATCTTCCGTCTTGCCGACGCTGGCGATTTCGGGATGGGTGTAGACGACCGCGGGAATGGCGTCGTAGTTCACGTGGCAGTGGCCCCACACGATCCCTTCGGCGACGGCCATCCCTTCCTCTTCGGCCTTGTGGGCCAGCATGGCCCCGCCGATCACATCGCCGATGGCGTAAATGCCGGGGATCGTCGTCTGGAAGTGCTGATCGACCTGGATCCGGCCGCGGGCGTCATGGGCGACATGGACGCCTTCGAGGTTGAGGTTTTCCGTGTTGGGCTGACGTCCCACCGCCAGGAGCACGCGGTCGGCGAGGATCGGCTCGGCCCCTTCGCAGGTGACGACGCATTTATCGCCTTCGACCTTCGCGCCGGTGACCTTCATCCCCAGGCGGAATTCAAGGCCCTGCTTGGTGAAGATCTTCTGGGCTTCGGTGGCGATCTCGGTATCCATGCCGGGGAGGATGCGGTCGAGATATTCGAGGACGATCACCTTCGCGCCGAGCCGGTTCCAGACGCAGCCCAGTTCGAGGCCGATGACACCCGCGCCGATGACGACCATCGTGCCGGGGACTTCCGGATAGTTGAGGGCCTCGGTGCTGGTGCCAATGCGGTTGCCGTCGACTTCCACCCCTTTGAGCGGGGAGGACTTGCTGCCAGTGGCGATGATGATGTTCTTGCAGACGATCTCTTCGGGCTTCTCCCCTTCGACGGAGACCTTGCCGGGGGCGATGATCTTGCCGTGGCCCAGATAGCGGGTGATCTTGTTCTTGCGGAAGAGGCCGTCGATTCCTTTGGTGAGTTGCGAGACAATGCCGTCCTTGCGCTTGAGCATGGCGGGCAGGTCGAGCTTCACGGAATCGGCGCTGATCGCCACGCCGTGCTCGGCGAGGTGGCTCTTGGCCATCAGGAACAGTTCGCTCGATTCGAGGAGGGCCTTGCTAGGGATGCAGCCGATGCGGAGGCAGGTGCCTCCCAGGGCCGATTCCTGCTCGACGCAGGCGACGTTGAGACCCAGTTGGGCGGCTCGGATCGCCGCCACATAACCGCCGGGGCCGCCACCAATCACCACCAGATCATGCTCTTTCATTGAGGCTGTCTTTCCCGAAGTTTCCATGTTGTTTTGCCAGATTTCAAAGCTCTTCCCCCGATTGTGGGGGGCGCGGGAACGAAATGCAAACCGGCGGATCAAACAGGGCGACCCACACCTTGGGAGCCGTCTGGAGGCGGGCCATTCCCCCGGATGGGATCTTCTTTCCAACGCTGTCGGCGACCCCGTCGGAATCGATTTTCCACGTGCATTGGAGAATGCCAGGCGGTACAACGCATTGACGAATTGAACATCAGCCAATGCTGATTTGTATGGTTCCCACAGATTTCCGCCCGCCAGAATTGCCCCGCCCCACTGAGGAATCCCTCTCCATGCCGTTACTCCGAAGCTTTTCGATTGTCCGCCGCTGCTCGATCCACTCGGCTCTGGCCGCGTTGCCTCTGTTGGCCACCTTCAGTCACTCCGGCCTAATCGCCCAGGCCCAGGAAGCAGTGCAGGCCGTTCCGGGGGCCGCCGTGGCTTCCATTCCCACGATCGACCTCAATGATCGAACCGATTGGCAGGTCGTCGTCGACCGCGAGCCGGGCCAGTATCTGGGGCACCCCACGACCCTGCTGCTGGAAGATGGAAAGACGATTCTGTGCGTCTATCCCAAGGGCCACGGCAAAGGGGCCATCATCTACAAACGGAGCAGCGACGGCGGAAAGACCTGGTCGGAACGTCTCCCCACACCCCAGTCGTGGGAGACATCCAAGGAAACGCCAACGCTCCACCGCGTGGTCGACGCCGCCGGCAAGAAGCGGATCATCATGTTCAGCGGCATGTATCCCGTACGCATGGCGAGCAGCGAGGATGATGGAGCGACGTGGTCGGAACTGGCACCCGTCGGCGAATGGGGCGGCATCGTGGCCATGGCCTCCGTCGTCGCCTGCAGCACCCCCGGCCAATACATCGCCCTCTTCCACGACGACCAGCGATACTTTTCCGCCGACGGGAAAGGGAACGGCGGCAAGGTTCCTCCCGGCTTCACGCTGTATCAATCCCGCTCGACGGATGGAGGCTTGACCTGGGGACAGCCGGTGGCGCTGTTCAATTCGAAGGAGGTTCATCTCTGCGAGCCCGGCGCGATCCATTCGCCCGACGGCAAGGAGATCGCAGTCATCCTGCGGGAAAACCGCCGGGTGAAGAACTCGCACATCATCTTCTCGACCGACGACGGCCAGACGTGGACCGCTCCCAAGGAACTTCCCGCCGCCCTCACGGGGGATCGCCACACGGCCAAGTATGCTCAGGATGGCCGCCTGGTCATCTCGTTCCGCGATGCTCCGCCCAAGAGCGTCAGCAGCCCGACAGCGGGCGATTGGGTCGCCTGGGTGGGCCGGTACGACGATCTCAAGCAAGGCACCTCGGGCGAATACCGCCTGCGACTGAAGGACAACACGCACGCCTGGGACTGCGCCTATCCCGGCGTGGAGGTTCTCCCCAGCGGCGAGTTCGTCATCACGACCTACGGCCACTGGGAGAAGGGCGAAAAACCCTATATTCTCAGTGTGCGGCTCAATCTGCAGGAAACGGATCAGCTTGCGAAGGCCGCCAGGAAGTAGTCACTTTCGGCACGATTGTCTGCTGTAAACCGCATTGGAGGGAGTGGAAAACAGGGGGGGGCACCCCCCCTGCTCACCGGGAAGTTGCATCAATTGGGTTTGGTGAACATGGCGTGATCGCGCTGACCTCGGGAGAGGATGTAGGCGACCAGATCGGCGGCCTCCTCGGGCGTGCAGGTGTTGACCAGGCCTGCCGGCATCATCGAGATCTTCGAGGGGACGATCTCTTCGATCTCGGCCCGCTTGATCCCCGTCTGTTGATTCGGCTCGAGCATGTTGGTCATCACCTGGAACGTCTCGCCATTGTGGTTCGCGATGCGGCCGCTGATGGCGCGGCCGTCGGTGAGCAGGATCGTGACGGCCTCGTATTGATCGCTGATCGCCTTGCTGGGTTCGATGATCGATTCGAGCAAGTCCTTCGCGCTGAATCGACCGCCAGAGGATGTCAGATCGGGGCCGTACGCGCCCCCTTCTCCATCGAAGCGGTGGCAGGCGAAGCAACTGGTTCCCGCAAACAGCTCGCGGCCCTTGTCGAAGTCGCGCCCGGTCAACTTCTCCTGCACGAGCGGGGCCAACTCGGCAACCGACCATTCCTTGACGAACGCGCGGGGCGGAACGGCCACGGGTGCCGCTTCCAGCGGAATCGAATCGAGGAGCGGCTTCAAATGCATGCGTTCGCTGTCGGTGAGTGTGGCCTCGGCGTCCTTGCGGATGTTCTCGACGAACTTCGAGAAGCTCGCGCCGCCGCGATATCCCGCCGCCTTGCCGAACCATTGGAAGTACGTGGCACGGAGTTCCGAGGTCCAGCCCTCGCGCAGTGCCCGGAGAATGCGGGCGTACTCGATCTGCTCTTCCTGCGTGCGGGCGGCCGTCAGGGCGGCCACGATTTTGTTAGCCGCCACGGGCGATTGCAGATAGACCAGCAGGTTGGCCAGTTCGGTATCGAGCGGCTTCACACCCGAGGGGAACGTCAGTTCGATCCGCGTCAACACCTGCTTGCGGATGTCCTCCGAGGGATTGCCGAAGCGGTTGAAGAGGATCGCATAGGTGCGGGCGACATCGGTCTTCTGGCCGGTCGTCAGTTCATTCCAGTTGAGCCGGGCGAGGGCGGCGGCGATGGAGGCCCCCAGCGGTTTGTCGACGGGCTTGTCGGAATCTTTCCGGTGGAAGGGATCGATCCCCCCGGCTCGTGTGAGTGCCAGGAGAGCGGGAATGGCTTTGGCGGGATCGTTTTCGGAAAGGGCCTTGTCGCTCCAGCTTTCGAGCGGTTGATGCTCAATGGCGACACGGGCCGCCCAGCGGATCGCGCGGTCGTCGCTCGCCAGATGGGGCCATGCCACCGCGACCGTGTTCACATCGGCTGTTCCATGCAGTGCTTCCAGCTGGTGGCGCAGAGCGCGTGCGGTGGAGGCCTCCGCGTTGGTTGTCGGCTGGACGGGCGAAGTTGCTTCGTCGCCAACGTAGGTCAACCGATAGAGGCCCGACTGCGTCTTGCGACCGCCAATGGTGAAGTAGAGGGCCCCATCCTCGGGACGGACCAGCACATCCGTCAGCGGAAGGGGGGAGCCAGCGACCATTTCCTCCAGCGTCCCCGAGTAGCTGGCTCCCTGAGGAGTCAGATGCACGGCGTAGAGCTTGCCGTAGCTCCAGTCGCAGATGAACAGGCTCTGCTGGTACTTCGCGGGGAACTTGGCGCCGATGCCGCTGCAAACACCCGTCGGCGAGCCGGGCCCAATGTCGACCACCGATCCGAGGCTGTCGGGGTAGTAGGCGGGCCATTTGCCGGCACCGTTCCGCCAGCCGAACTCGGCACCGCTGAGGGCGTGACAGACGCG
>PNLE01000026.1 GCA_013822855.1 Planctomyces sp. | reverse complement strand
AGCAGCAGCGGAGCGATGCGTCGGTATAACGCTCCGAAGTAGTCCCCGAGGGATGGAAAGTCATGCGGCTGAAGTGGCGGAGATGCGGAGCTTTCCCAGCCGCAGATCGCACAACGACACCCCCCCGTTTCGCGATTTGTGTGACGCAGCAATAGAGGACTGGTGCAGTTGGGACATTCATGCGGCAACACCGGTAGCGGTTCGTCGGCGTGGAAGGGATCCGGCGAAGGGCCAAGATATCCGCAGTCCTGACAAGCAACCGAACGCGCCTGCCAGTCCACATCCCGCTGGGTGAGAATCTTTCCACAGCGAACGCAGCAGTCTGGAAACTCCCATCCCAGCCATTCGTTGAGGCGATGTTTGAGCCATTTCAAGTCCCCCGGCCTCAAATCAGTCTCTTGGGCGATCGTTTCCCTCGTGTTGTCCCAGGTGACGACGAGGGCGAGGTGATTTGAATCACTGTCGGGGTTGTTGTAAGTGTCGACTTGCATCTCTCGCCGACGGAGGAACGTCCGCCGAGCAGTAAGCCATGTTCCCCCACGAAACGCCGCCTGGTGCTGAGTCCAGTGGATTCTTCCACCGGTCTTGTCCGTCAGTGGCCGTGTCAAAAATTTGGCGATGAAAAAGGGTATGACCAAAGGGAGAACGATAGCGACCGGAGCGGGAATCCACGGCACTCCCTGCCCGAGGGCGACGCACACGATCAGCAGCGGCAAAGCGAGAATGAAGAATAGAAAGAAGAACAGCGTCCACTTCACGAACGATGCTTCCACCGGATAGGTAATCTCGACTTCGTCGGGATGCCACCGGACGATTGTCAGCTTCGAAGATGGCGGCAGCGGCGGGAGAAATGTCCCATCGACCGGAAGCCCGGGATGAAGCTGTGCCATGACCCATTCCCCATCGAATGGATGCTCCGGCGGCAAAAGGGCAACATTGAGATGGCCATCACCCGGGTAGACGGAGCGCGACTCGCAGATCCATTACGTTCGTGTGCGTCGGTCCAGTCGTCAAGAGCCCGCCTGTCTCCTCGAAGAAAGGCCAGGCGTTCTGGACATCGAGGAAGGCTTGCGGATCGAGGCCGATCTCGCGGGCTTTTCTCAGCACACCCCCATTCGCGATGGCACCGGCGCATGTCGTGGGGCCGTCTTCACCGTCGGTGCCGCCGCTCAAGAGAACCATGCGATCGGCCTGATCCGGCTCCCAGTGCTGCCACTCGCACAGGGCAGCCAGGGCCACCTGCTGGTTGCGACCTCCCTTGCGCGGACCGTCGTAGGGGACGAGCGTCACCGTCGGCTCGCCGCCCGAGATCCAGCAAAGGGATTCGCGGCACGTTTCATCGGCGACGGCATGGGCGAGGTCAGTGCCGACTTCATCGGCCGTTCGGCCCACATCACTGACGGCAGCCCGAATCCTGTAGCCACGATTTTTGGCTTCCAGTTCCGCCGCCTGGACGGCCTGATGGTTGCTCGCCAGCAGATGATGCGTGATCTGGGCCCGAACCGGCGAGAGTGTCTGTGTGATCTCTCCAGAAAGCACCGACCATACTTCGGTGGCGACTTCCTCCCTCGCGGCGAACGCAGCCAGCGTGTCGTGGGCAGCCTGCCGCTCCCGTTCTACAAACTCATCCGGCGTGGGCATGAGCGGCCCCGAGGCGATGAGATCGAGCGGATTGCCGATCACATCGGAGATGACCAGCACATAAGCCCGGCCAGGCCCCAGAGCGCGCGCCATCCCGCCCCCTTTCACATCAGAGATGTTCCGCCGCACGAGATTGAGCTGTTCGATGGAAGCACCACGAGTGGCCAACAGTCGAATGACCTGCTGCTTCTGCTCCAATGTGATCGGTGGCCGGGGCAGGGGGAGCAGCGCGCTGCCGCCACCGGAAAGGAGGATGATGACCAGATCGTCGGCCGTGGTGGTTGCGGCGATGTCCAGAATCTCTCGCGTCGAAGCGACACCCATCACCGTGGGTTCATTCACACCGGCGGGGCGCGCCCCCACGAGGTGGATCTTCCGCGTGGCGACCAGGCAATCCTCCGGCACGTTGACCTGGCCCACCACCAGACGATCGGTCACCTCCGGCCCCAAAGCCGCTTCCAGTGCGAGGCTCATCGACGCCCCCGCCTTGCCCGCACCCAGCACCACAATCCGCCGAAGCCGGGAGAGCGGCCATGATTCCGTCCCCACGACAAGCGCATCTCCTTCGACCCGCACGAATCGCGGCAGAAGTTCATCCGGCAGGGCGGCCTTCACACCGGCCCACCAGATGGCCTTGGCATCATCCGTCAAGTTGTGGATGGATGTTTCATCCATGAGTGTCGGTGGCCTCTGAAATACCCGGTACTTGCTTGAATCGCCGGGAGTATGGATTTGATGGTGGATGGTTGGGAGTTGGGAAGCTCGCTGACGATTTAATGACGCTACGGTTGGGCAACTTGCCACATGGCTCTCCAACCATCAACCAACAACTCCCAATCCTCACTGAGCCGACGAACGGCTGCCATGGGGGGAGCCGGCGATGGGAACCCCTTTGGGAAGCGGGCGGGCGGCAACCATGAAGCCTTGCTGGTGGACGAATTTCCTGAGCTTCTGGAACTCGTCGAAACTGTCGGGATAGACCCAGAAGGTGAGAGTCGATTCTTCGGGTGCGGTGAGCAAGGTGCGATAGAAGTTGGAGCCGGGCTTCATGGCCTCTTCAACCGATTCGGTCCGCAAATCGGGAGTAGGCTGCACGAGCCATTGGGTGACACTGATGCTCACCATGCCGGGACCCATCTCAAGCTCGCTGAGGACACCAGCGTTCTCCCGCTGCACGGTGTATCGCATGGCGAATCCGCCGACCGGCCCCACTTCCCCCTGCGCCTTCGCCGTCTTGACCAGCCAGTCTTTGCGGCTTTCGATCTGCCGCTTCACCTGGGCGACCAGGCTGTCGATGGGGACTTCACACACGCGCCCCCGTTCGAACCGGTAATGACGTTCTCCCCCTTGGACAACACGTCCGACGGGAGTCACTCGATGCTCGATCTTCTCAACGTTCGGCGGTGCGAACTCGGTTTCGATCACGCGGGTCCGCAGTTTGGCCAACTTCTCCTTGGCCGCGACCAACTCCTGATGAGCGGTGTCGAGGCGATCCTGCTTGCTTCGCAGAACCTCCCGCTTCCTATTGAGATCGGCGGCCATCTCGCTGGCGGCGGACCTTGCTTCCGCGAGCGAGCGTTCGTGTTCTTCCATCTGCGATGCCAGCATCGCCACCTCCACCTCCAGATCACGAGCCTCCTGCGAAGCGCGATCCGCCTCCAATTGCAGGGCAGGGCTGGGGCCGAGGGTGATCACCCTGGCCGGGGGAACTTGCGGGATGGGCGCTTCGGGCTCGATGGGTGTTTCGACCGCTGGCAGCTCTGGCAGCGCGGCCGGCATCACCGCCACGACTTCTACTGGCGGAAGCTCCGGGGGGAGATCGGTTACTGGAGCTTCCGCTGGTGCAGCTTCAGATGGATCGATCGGCATCGCCTCAACAAAGGCGGTCGCTTCCGCGTTCGCCGGTGACTTGGCGACCACCGGCATGCGGGAGACCTTGAGTCCAGCCAGCACGATGAGGATGACGAGAATGCCCACGATGTTGGCAATCACATCCAGGAACGAATCCGAACCAAACTCGGCCTCCTGGGGAGGGGGGCGTTTGCTCATGAATCCCCCTTGGTGGCGGCTGGCGCATTCAGAATGAATTCACGGGAGGTCTTGAGACCCGCGCGGTTGATCGATGGGTTGAGTCGCTCGTAATGCTGAATGCCGCCCGGCCCCACTTGGAATTGAATCTTGGGAACCCAATAGAACCCGCGCGGCGGGCGACCCCAGTCCCGGGCCAATTCGTCGACGGCCAACAGCAGCATGCGGAGTGTGTCGGCCTTGTTTTCCCCGGCCCCCACACGGATGAGGAACTTCTCATCGACGACCATGCGATCGGCGGTCACCACCACATTGAGCGGTCGCTCCATGCCGATCGTCGCCGAAGGTTCGGAGATCCCCCAGCGGCGGCGTTGAAGGTTCTCTGTCGGCATACCACGAGCCCGGCGACGACTCTCTTCGGATTCACCGAATTGCTGGATCGGCGAGGCGACATCTTCCGGCTTGATCTCCTGGGGCCCCTGGGCCTTCTTGCCGATTTCACCACTATTGAGAAGCTTGGCGAACTCCTGGTCGGACTCTTCGATCGCCTTCTCACGCCGGCTGATTTCCTCGTCAACATTGGTCATCGGCTGTGATCCACCACTGTTTCGGCGATGCTCCTGCCCGCCGAACCGATCAACCGTGCGCCAGCTTTCATCGGCTACGGGAACGTCGGTGAATCCAGGAGACGACTTTTCGACACGCTTTCCCTGACCCGTTTTGGGAGCAGCCGGATCGTTCTGAACTTGAGGGGGAATCTGGCTTTCCAATTCACCCGGTTGGCTGGGGTCACCCGGTTCTCCACCAGAATGCCCCCCCTGTGAACCCGGTGGCCGTCCCGTGCCGGGCGAGCGAGTCGGCCCTGCGGCAGCAACACTTCCCGTTGATTGTGGGCCTGAACCCCGTGGAGGGAATGAGCCGTAATTGGAACCCGTGGCACCTGGAGGGGCCGACTCGGGAACGTTGCCGCCTTCGCCTCGCCCTGCCGATCGAGGATCGATCGAGCCGATCATCCGCGTGGTGGCGTTCGTATCGGAGCCGTTGCCGGGAACCGGGCTGTTGCCGGGATCGCCGGGCAATTCGCCTTCACCGCCCCCGACGAGGAACTGGCCGCCGGATCGCGGTCCGCCGATCCCGCCCGCAGCGGCCACGGCCTCGCGCTCTTGAATCAGACCGCGCACGGCTGCTTCGCAGATTTTGCGGGCTTCCTCGTCAACGGTCGGCAGATGAAGTTCCGTTTCCTCACCAATGAGTTCATAGCCAAACGGCTGCCGCATACTCGAAAGGAGATTCGTCGCCGCGTAATAGGCGACGGTTCCGCTGGGTCTGACCAGCAGGAGCACATAAGGTTCGCCCGAAGGTTCGCCGGGAAGTCGAACGCGCGACGGATTGGCCCAGTACCTGGAAAGTGCGATCGCTCCCGCCAAGAGAGGATTGAACTTGTCTCGGAAACCTGCCAGATCACCGGCGGTGACGGTCACATCCTCGGGCAGGAACCGCAAGCCGCGCGAGGTGCATTCAATGACGATCGGGCGCCGGGTGGTCCCCGTCTGTGTGTCGAAGGGAACCACCATGAACCGGCTGGCCCCACTGGTAGGGGTCTTTTCCAATCCCGTGATGCGACTTTCCAGAGCGGCGATCTGCCGGGTGACGAGCTCGATCTCGGCCTGATCGCCGGTTTGATGCAGCATCTTCGCCTGGGAAACCAGATCGGTTTGCTCATCCTTCAGCCGGGCGACCTGAGATTTCGCCTCTTGCTCCAGCAGCGTCAGTTTCTCCAGATGAGCGGCCCGCGCGGCGGCCTCCTCGGACAACACCTGCTGCCGCTTTCGCAACTGCTGGATTCTGACTTGAAGCTCTTCGACGGCCGATCGATCAATCACCACCTGCGGCTCAACCTTCAATGGCACTGCCGCCAGTTTCGGCTGGGAATCAGCGACTTTTCGAGGTTGAATGGTCAGGCTTGGCAGTTGTGGAGCAGGGGGTGGCGTCAGTGGTTCAGACCGCCGGTTTGGCACTTGGGGAGGAGTGGGCGGCAACTCTGGCGAAGGCAAAATTCGCGTGGGCTTTGCCGCCTCAGCCGCGGCTGTGGCCGCAGCCACCGACTTCTGCCGTATCATCCGGGTCGTGACGATCAACAGGAAAATGAGCGCTCCCATGGCGCAGACAAGCACGGCCAGGAACGGAAAGAGTTGCACTCCATCGTTCGCCTTCGCTTGTCGTTTCGCCATGCCACACCTCAGCTCAAAAGCTCAATTCACGCTCGATCACCGCGAGCTGCGGTAAACCCACCAGCATTCCATCTACAGGGCCTGACTTCGCTCAGTTCCCCAGCATCCAGTCAAACATCTCACGCGGCACGATGATGGGTTCTCGCCGAGAGAAGATGAACCGCCGCATTCAAATTGAGCAGTGTCTCTTCAAAAGTTTGCGTCTGCCGCAACGTGGCCAGGTTTTCCGCCAACAAGGTCTCGGCTTCGACCAGTTTCTGGCCACCGCTGATCAAGCTGCCGATTTGGATGGTCTGCCGTTCGAGAGCCTGGGCCTGTTCGAGCGAGCCATGCCCCACCTCCCGGAGGGAAGTGGCCAGCGTCAGCACCTCTTCATGGATCGATGTTGTGGCACCCGTGACGGCCGTCACCAGTTGAGCTTGAACTTCACGCTGGCTGTCCTGGGCCTCGTTCCAGGCTTCGAGCACCGATTGAAGTTGTTCGGCCACGGCGGTTGAAAGCTGATTTCGAGTGGTGGCCAATTGCTCGGTGAACGATCGCCGCATCTCTTCCGATTCGTGTCGCGCAGCTTGCTGCATTTCCAGAAGTTGCGATCGATGGCTCTCCAGCGCGGCGGAGATTCCCGTACTCAATGCGGCAGCCAATTCTGCTCCCTGATTCGAAGCGACCAGACTCCATTGATCGCGGCAACTCGCGACCGTCTCGTCCCACGACTTGAGATGCTGGCGGACCAGAAGATCGGCCTGTTCGAGGAACCTTTTGGCGACCTCATGCTCCGCCGCCATGAGTGGAGACTGCGGTGCTTCCTCCTTGACGGGGAAGAGACCCAGAAGACGCCTGACGGAGAAGTCTTCGATCTGATCCAGCACGCCCGATTCTCCCCGCTCGATCGCGAACGTGGCGAAGACCAGGATCATCGACAGGGCAAGCGACAAGGCGGTGGTGTCGAAGGCGACGGCGAGGCCGGAGGTCACCTCGTTGAGCGAACTTTCGAGTTGCTCGGGCGTCACGTTGGCGATGGCCATCGTGATCCCGATCACAGTCCCGAGAAAGCCCAGAATGGGAATGGCCCAGGTGATCGTCCGCAAGGCGGCATAACTGCCATGCAGCCTGGCCATGGCGGTATCGGCCAGATAGCTGAGATGCGACTCCAGATCGGCCGCTGTCTGCCGGGCGGCGACATACGCGCTGGTGGACTCCACCCGCCGGTAGAGTTCGGTCGACTGATATCGTTTGGCGGCAAGGCGAAGATGTTCGGAGAGACGCTTGGCCGTCTCCGTGGCGTTTGCCTGGGAATCAAGTTTCAGCCCATCGAGGACATTCTCGGAAAGAATCCCACGCTCCAGTGGCCAGCGCAGCAGCCGCCCACCAAGGATGGCCATGCCGACACAAAACAAGGTGACGGTGGTATGCTCGATCCAATGCGAGGTGAAGTAGCGATACTTGAAGTTCTCGTCGATCGGGATGTATGGCAAAGCCATGTAAAATGCGAAGGCTGCGGCGCAACCGAGGATCCACGAGAAATCACGTCGACCTTCTGCCGGAACTGGTTCAGACAGAAGAGTTTGCGACTGCACTGTCATCTTGGCGACTCCCTTTCCGGAGGATTCGTCGATGAAGCCTCCCGACATGGCCCGGCGAACCGGCCCGACTTGGCGGCGGTCTTTAAGTGCCGGTCGGTACGAAGAACCCGCACGGCTTCCCGAGATCACCGAACAATCGTTAAAATCGACAAACTCGACCAGACGAGTTGAATCGAACACCTGTCGTTCTCGGGAAGATTCCGACTTCGTTTCAATTGCCTGCCCATGGCCAAGTTGTCTATTCTTTGTTATGGAAGTCTTGGTCAGGACTGATTTTGCATTCGCGACACAATTTCGGCTGACGCACATTGCCCGTCAGGGATCGACGCATTGAGATCAACTTCGGACAATCGATCTTTGGACATCGCAGTGCTGACCCGTGAAATCGCGGGCTATCTCAACCTGTCGGGAGGTCGGCGGGATACGCAGTTCCAGATGCGTCTGGATCAACTGTCGAGGATCGTTCCGCGCTGGAGTGAGCAGCAAAAGTTGCTGAGCGAGGCACTGGAAACCTGCCATAAAGCTAAGGAGACCGGCTTCGAAGACATTGAACAGGGCCGGGCGGTTGTCTCCCTCGCGTTCGACCATGTCTTCCCGGCCTATTGGAACCACCATGCCGATCTTCTGGGGCATCTCCAGCCGGTTGACCTCGAGCTCCCCTTCTTTCTGGCACGCGTCTTCGAGGCGATTCTCGAACAAGGCGGCCCTTGGAATGAAGAACCGAGGATCATCAACGGATCTTTGGTGCTCTTGAATGATTTTCTCGGTTATCGGCCCATCGCCGTCCTGGAAAATCAGCGGAAGATGGAGCCTTACCCCAATGAACGCTTCCGCACGCTTCCTCTGTACATTCGTGGAGCGGGAGTCGGTGAATCGCCTTATCGGGAGATCATCGAAAAGACGATCGAACTCCTCTCACAAACCACGCCCGAGATCCTCGTGGATGCCTGGTTCCATCTGGAGAACCTGGATGAACTGGCTCTCGATCCCAGGGCGCACGACCATCTGCATCCCGCCAACAAGCGGACGAATTATCTCTTCGGCGAATGGGATCCCCATCTCATCGACTTGGGCGGCATGTACCGCCGGTTCGTTGTCCGCAAAGTGATTCTCGACGCGTTGCTCAAGTGGATGTCGGAACAGAAGAAGATCCCGCATGAGGAGTTGGTCTACGACGCCGCCGCCGTGCTGGCAGGCACAATTCTGATGGCCTCGGCCATCAGCGGGGCGGGGCCGGAAACACACGACTCGACGACCACGCTCACATCCCTCTTGCCGCGTGTCGCCCGCCAGCGTGATCGGTTCTACGCGACCCTTTTGGAAAGCGCCCAGGGGCCCCGCGCGAAGCGGTTACAGCGTCAGGCGAAAGTCACGCAGCAGCCCTTCGGGCATGTCCGTCAATATCTCAACATGTATCTGGCCGAGTACGGCGCCCAGCAGGTGCAGCGTCGGCATCTGGCCTATCTGTTCGCCCGCATGGGCTACGCGGACGAAGCCCGTCGCCAAGCGGGAATCATCCCCGCCGCCGCCGCACGGTTCGAGTGCGAGATCCAATGGCGGTTCACCTTCTTCCGCAAGGAAATCGAGAAGGGCGATCTCGACCAGGCCTGTCGTCTTATCGATGAGATCGAAGGGTTCCTGCACCGGGGGATTCGCTGCGGAGCGATTGTCGACCCATGGAACATCCTCGGTTTCCAGGGGCATTTCCCGCTCTTCGCCTCCCGCGAGGACAGCGTCCCCGATCAGCGCGTCGAGCAATTGTTGAATCTCGTTGAACTGATTCTCGAAGCCTACGCCATCGCCCTGCAAGACTCCGCCGTGCGTGGCCGCGAGGATCGCTACACGGAACTCAAGCGGAAATTCTCGCGGTTCGCTGACTGGTGGGATCGATTCGGCACGCCCACGGTCGCCGACCTCCCTTTGGTGGCCGGGAAGGAAAGCTACGAATCCGCACTGCATGTGGCCGAAACATTGGCCGAATGGCGGACTGCGGGCGAGGCGGCGGGCGATGTGCAGTTCTGGCGTCAGCATGTGGATCGCTTCGAGTCCTCCAAAGCGTATGCGCAGGTCGTGGAATCGCTGCTCGACCGCAAGGACACCGTGGCCTCGCTGGGACTGCTGATTCAATGGCTCAGCCAGGTCGAGGAAGTGGGCCTGGAGTCGGGTCCGCACACGCTGTTCGGCCTGATGATCGACTGGCTTGAGTTAGCCCTCGATTCGACTGCCCAGCCCCCTCAGCCGCAGTGGAAGAACATTCTGCGAATGTTCGATTCCGTGGAGGCCAACGCGGGTGAGCTATGGAACATCCCCCGGCTGTCCGCGGTGCTGCAAGGCGGAATGGGGCCGGATGACAATGATCCAGCCACCGATGACGACGCCGGCGATGCCGAGAACACGCTGTACGGCGCGGCATATGACGGCATGGTCTTCCGCGACACCGCGAACGACGGTTCGGAGAGCGATACCGCCGACACGGGGGGATCGGAGCCGGGGGAATTCGAGGTCATTGAAGCCTTGCTCGAACCTCGCCTCAAGTTCGCCCGCATGATGACCCAGATGTGGCAGATTGCGGCCAGTGAATGCACGATGGCCGAGGCCGCCGTGCGGACTGGACTCGAGGCCGATATCCAACGGCCCGCGGCACGATTCCCCAAAGATCATGTGGAGGAATGGCTCAAGCAGTGCGTGGAACTCCAGCAGCAACTCAAGATGTTGATGGAGGATCTGGAGAAGCATGGGGTCGTCGAGTCGAGCGGCGATCACGAAGCGAACATCGAATTCGACATGCAGATCCAGACGAAGTTCTATCTGCTCCAATCAATCATCCTGATTCAAGTCAGCGCGCAGGTCGCCCAATGGTGCCTCGAGGCACTGCTGGCGGAAACAACCGGCCAGACCTCACCGACCGAGCGGGACGACAAAGTCATCGTCCAGGCGATCCTCGGGATTCTGCGGCGCGATCCCACGGAAGTCCGCAAGCTGCTTCCCTCGCTCTTGAAGGAACTCCAGAAGCGACCACTACTTTATATTCCGCTGGAACATGACGGAGACCCCGGCCAGGTGCTCACAGCACGCACGGCCCAGGCGATCATCCGCTTCATGCTCTGCCATCTCCCGAGGCTGGGCCTGCTCAAGGAAACTTGGCATCTGCTGCAAGCGGCTCACGACATGGAACGCTCGTCGCGACCGGCGGGGATGGCCGTCACCGAATTCGACCGGCTCTTCCGCATTGCCCTCCGGAACTCTCTGGAGAGCATCATCCACGCTTCGCGCCAGTGGCAGCGCGGGAAGTTCGCCGACGAGGATCTCATCGAAATTGTCGGCTCGACCGTCGAACACTATCTCGATCAGTGGCTCGACCACAGCGCCACCATGCGGCTCTCGACCGTCGAATCCCTCAAGCTCGAAGGGGTCTGGGAGGAATCGCGCGAGTTCATCAAGAAGTACGGCAACGAGTTCCTCAACGCCCGTGTCCTGACACTGGGCAACCTGCGCACGATCCTGCATCAGGGGATTGAAAAATACCTTGATTACCTGGAGGAGTCGGAAGACCCGCTCAATTCGATTCCACTGCTGGAAGACATCCGCGCGGGGAAGATCAACGCCCGGGAAGCGGCCGAAACACTCAAGCTGATCTATCAGGTCATCGTCGACCGGTTCGACCGCTTTCTCGAGTACAACTCGACCACGACACAATCGGATTACGGCCAGCTCTTCTTCTCGCTGCTCGACTTCCTGCGGCTGGAAACCACCTACGAACGCGACGCCTGGAACCTATTGCCGGTCGCGATCGCTCACGAAGTGCTGACTCGCCAGGGCCGGGAAGAAGCCGCCGAGATCTGGGAAGAGGTCTTCACCGTCAAGACGGAGGACATGTCCGATCGCCACCTGGCCGAACTCAAGAAGCTCGAACGGCAGTACGGGATGCGGCTCCCATCGGTCACCAGCCACCTGCAGGAACGGTTCGTCAAACCGCTCGCCGTGAACAACATGCTGGGACTGATTCCCCGCGCCATCGAAGAGGGGAAGAAGACACCCGTCGAGACGAAGGCCATCGACGCGCTGGTCGCTCAGATCGAAGCCTATCTCAAGGATTCCGTGGGATCCGGCCTGGATGTGCCGCATTGGTTGCGGGCACTCGAAGAGGAACTCAACGAGGGAATCTCCGGCACCGCCTGGACGGGTGCCGATGCCGAACCGGAACTTCACCTGCAAGGCCTCAACTTCTCTCTCCGTGAGATGCGGCAGCAGTTGAAGACCTGGAAAGCACCGCCGGGAACACGCAAGAAGACCGACGGCAACACGGGCGCGTGATGGCTTCGAGCCACGGCGAAGACGTGAAGCCTCTCGACGGGAATGTGTTGCACGGATTGGCTGACGACTACCACTCGTCGCCGGTGCGGACATCGCTCCATTGCGGCAGATCGTTGGCCAGACTTTTCACAATCCGCAGATGGGGGACTCGCGAAAGGTTGATTGATTCGCCCGCGATGTCGGAGCTGGCGCTGGGCGTTTCGATCCGCACGGTCGGCTCGGCGAACCGTTCGCGGTTGGCCAGGACGACGCGGGCTGTTCGCCCGTCGTTGAGTTGCACCAGGCTTCCCACTGGGAATAGCGAGACCAGATGCAGCAGGGCCCGCACGGCCTGGGAATCGAACTGGCCGCCGCGTGTCCCTTCGAGCAAATGCTCGATGGCCGCATAGGGGGAGATCCCCGCGCGGTGGGGACGGGGCGAGATGAGTGCGAGATAGGTATCCGCGACCGCCGCGATCCTCGAAAGCGGATGAATCTGATTCCCCATCCGCTGCCGGGGATAGCCGGAGCCGTCGAGCCGTTCGTGCATCTGATAGGCGACGAGTTTGGCCCCGTGGGTGACGAGCGGCTCCTTGCTGAGTAGATCGCAAATGTAAATCGGATGCTTCATGATCTCGAGCTGGCTGCCCGCATTCAACCGGCGATCCGACTTGAGCCGCTGGGCGACTTTCAGCATGCCGGAATCATGGATCAGACATCCGAAACTGAGGTCCAGCAGGTCGTCCCGCCGGAAGCCCATGATGGTGGCCATCGCCGTCGCCAGCATCGAGGTCTTGAGGCCGTGCTGCATGGGATAGCGGTCGAGAACCGGTTGGGAACCGTTCTCTGCGAAAAGATCGATATCGCGCGTCATGAGGATCAGGTTCTGCCGGGCCACGCCCGTCACCGCGTTGGTGTTGACCTTCCCCTTGGTGCCGATGTCGAGGAAGACGTCCTTGAGCTGGGCCAAGGAACGCTCGACACCCTGCTGAACCTCGCGGACAAGCACCGGCGAGGGCTCGATGGCACCACGCTGGGAAACATCGTGGATGAAGGAATCGGCTCGAATCGTCCACTTGGGACCGGAAGGTGAAGTCGACTGGGCCGGTGTCGTCGAGGGTCGATACGTCCTGGTTCCGCCACGAACCGAGCCACCGAGTTTCCCGGGGCCGGAGACATTGTCGAGTTCACTCTTGTGGACATGGACAAACTTGATGCCGCGACGGGCGATCAGTTCCAGCAGTTGCGTGGTGATCTTCGTGCCCGCCGCCAACAGCAGCGGAAACGAGGGCTTGTCGGCATCGTAAAGCGGAGAACGCAGCGTCGCGCCGGCCCGCAGGCGGTCGATCGAAATGATCTGGTAATCCGCACGCAAATTGGCGGACGGAGTGTTGGTGGTGGGGCCCATGCGGAAACAACTTGATTTCGGTGGGGTGTCGGTTCATGGAGATCGCGTTGGCCCGCGTTTTCCGGGCGCATTTTGACCCGCATACCGAAGGTTAGCTCACAGATCGCCTGGAGCAGGAAAATCTTTCATCCGTGAGGTACGCGAAGGGTCAAGAGAAGGGAAAAACCGGTTACACTGCGGCTTGGTTTCCCGTCTGGAAAAAGCCGTCGCCGGAGCCACGGCGGAGCGGGCCAACATACACGGAAGGGCGGTTCGAGCAGGTCTATGCGGCGCATCCAGCAGCTATCCAACAGCGTGGTGAACAAGATCGCGGCGGGCGAGGTGATCGAACGCCCCGCCAGCGTCGTCAAAGAGCTGGTGGAAAACAGCATTGACGCCGGTGCGACGCGCGTGGAGGTCGATATCGCGGCGGGTGGCAGCGAATTGATCCGCGTCACCGATGACGGCGGCGGCATCCATGCGGACGACATCCTGCTTGCCGTCACCACGCACGCCACCAGCAAAATCCGCACTGCCGAAGATCTGTTCCAGGTCTCCACGCTCGGTTTTCGCGGCGAGGCGCTGGCCTCCATCGCCGAAGTGAGCCACCTGAGAATCCGCTCGCGCCAGCCGGAAAGCGAAACCGGTTCCGAACTTGTGGTCAACCTGGGCGAGCGGAGCGAAGTCGTCCCCTGCGGCTGCGCGATGGGCACGTGCATCGAGATCCGTCAACTCTTCGGAAACACCCCAGTCCGCCGCAAGTTTTTGAAGAGTGCCTCGACCGAATTCGGACACATCGCGGAGCAGTTCACCCGTATCGCCCTGGCGCGGTCAAACGTGCATATGGTGCTGCGCCACAACGACCGGATCGTCTACGAACTTCCCGCGACCGATCGCCTCCTGGACCGTTTGGAGATGTTCTATGGAAGCGCCGTTTCCGAGCAGATGATCTCGATCGAGAACACCGTCGGCACGATGCGCCTCTGGGGATACGCGGGACATCCGGCCCTGAACAAAGCGACGCGCAAGCTGCAACACCTTTTCCTCAATGGACGCTGGTTCCAGGATCGGTCGATCCAGCATGCCCTCACCGAAGCCTATCGCGGCCTGATCATGGTGCAGCGTCATCCTGTCTGCTTCCTGTTCCTGGAGATCGATCCGGCGGACGTCGATGTGAATGTCCATCCCACCAAAGTCGAGGTGCGCTTTCAGGATTCCCAACAGGTCTACCGGCTGCTGCTGTCGTCCCTACGGAACCGCTTTCTGGGGATGGATCTGGAGAGCAAACTGCGCGTCCCCGCCGCCGCAACCATCGCCGATCCCGTGGAACAGAATGAACTTCAAAACGAGTTCTCGCAGTGGGCGAAAGCCGAGCTTTTGCGCAACGCCGCCAGCACCGGATCCGCGCTCCAGTTGTCGGCGAGCCCGCACGCTTCCACCACCGGTACGGCGGATCACACCGATATCCTCGGCCGTGGTCCCTTCGAGACCGATTCGCGCGGTCTCATGACCGAAGCAGAGGATGATCTCTCCGAGAATCGGTTCGAGGCGGCGAATCTGTCGTGGTCCGCTCCCACGGATTTCATCAGCGGACGGGGCCTGTCCCCGTTCATCCATCCCCCTGGCGATGATTCAACGGCAATCGACCCGAACGGCCCTCCGAGCGCTCAAGTATCAGAGCAGTGGGCATCTCCCGGCGATTCCTTCTCCAGCACGGAGGATGATTCCCGCCCCCCCATGGAGATGGCCACCCACACCGGCACTCCCGCATCCTTTGCAGACCCAGCCTCCCATCCGGCGGAACGGAGATCCCCAGCCGCGTCGAATTTCGGTGTGCGGGCCCTCCAGATCCACGACTGCTACCTCGTGGTGGAAACCGACGAGGGGATGACGGTCATCGACCAGCATGCCCTCCACGAGCGGATCCTGTACGAGGAGTTCCGCAAACGCGTCCACAGCCATGCCATGGAATCGCAAAGGCTGTTGATCCCTATCCCGATTCAGCTCGGCTTCAGGGGAAGCAGCCTCCTGCTGGAATGCGCCGAACATCTCCAGCGGCTGGGTTTCGACATCTCCGAGTTCGGCCAGGGAACTATCCTCCTTTCCGCGTATCCAGCCATGCTCGGAAAACTTCCCCAGGAGCAACTCCTTCGCGACCTGGCCGAACAGCTCGAGTCATCGTCGCTCGAAAGTGCCCATCGTGATATCCTCGATGAATTGCTCAACATGATGGCCTGCAAGGCGGCTGTGAAGTCGGGGCAAAAGCTGGCCCAGGAGGAGATCGAGGCCTTGCTCACGCAGCGTCATCTCGTCGACGACGCCCATCACTGTCCCCACGGACGCCCCACCGCGCTCAACCTGTCAAGATCCGAACTTGATCGGCAATTCGGGCGGCTGGGCTCCTGATCCTCCCGAACATTTCCAGCGGTCAAAGCCTCCAGTTCACAGTTTCCCATCACTTCCAGATCTCGCGGGCTAAAGAGTAGGTTCCATCGTGGCGTCTCAGATTTGTGTCGGTATCGGTCGCACGCGCCACCAGATGATGGTCGCGGAGCATCAGGCGTTGGCTCAAAGAGGGGCCGAGCTCGTCGAGTTGCGGGTCGACTACCTTTCACGCTCTCCCGATATGAAGCGACTCCTGGCGGAACGTCCGACGCCCACGATTGTCACCTGTCGCCGACTCACCGATCGCGGTCGCTTCCGGGGAACCGAGGAAGAGCGGCAGACGATCCTGCGGACGGCCATTCTCACCGGGGCCGATTACGTCGATATCGAGTGCGACATCGCACCCCAAATCCGCCGCTACGGGAAGACCAAGCGGATCATCAGCCATCACGACTTCGAGCAGACGCCGGACGATCTCGAAGAACAATACGCGAAGATGTGCCAGCTCGACGCCGATCTGGTGAAGATCGTCACCATGGCGAACTCGGCCGCCGACTGCGTCCGCATGTTGAAGCTCGTCGAAAATGCCAAAGTCCCCACTGTCGGCTTCTGCATGGGCGAGAAGGGGATGCTGACCCGCGTCCTTTGCGGAGCGTATGGCTCCCCCTTCACCTACGCGACGTTCAGCAAGGAACGGGAACTCGCCCCCGGACAGTTCTCCTTCGACGAGATGCGGAAGATGTTCCGCTACGAGCAGATCACTCGGCAGACGCGGCTGCTGGGTGTGCTGGGCGACCCCGTGGCCCACAGCCTCAGCCCGCTGCTGCACAACACCTTGATGCGGAAGGCCAATGTCGACGGCGTCTATCTCCCGCTGCGTGTCGCCTCGTCCGAACTGAACGAGACACTTGACGCCTATTCGGAGCTGGGGTTCACCGGGTACAGCGCCACCATTCCCCACAAGGAAGCCATCCTTCAGAAGTACCCCTTGTGCGACGACTTCGTCCGCTCGATCGGTGCCGCCAACACCGCCTACCGCGACACCGCCGGCCATTGGGCCTGTTCGAACACGGATTATCAGGCCGCACTCGATGCGATCCTCAGCGGGCTCAAGCCGGGGGAGAGCCTGTCCGGGAAGCGGGTTCTGATCCTCGGTGCGGGCGGCGCCGCCAAAGCGATCGGTATGGCGATGCAGAAAAGCGAAGCTGTGATTGTCGTGTCGAGCCGGACGGCCAAGCGTGCCCAGGCTCTGGCCGAGCAAATCGGCGGACGGGCCGTCACCTGGGAGAACCGGGGAGCCGAGTTTGTCGACATCCTCATCAACTGCACGCCGGTGGGGATGCACCCCAACATGAACGAAACGCCGTTTCCGATTCATTGGATGCGCGACGAGATGCTCGTGTTCGACACCATCTACACCCCCGAACGAACGCTGCTTATCAAGGAGGCCCGCGATCGCGGCTGCGCGACCGTGACGGGCGTCGAAATGTTCATCCGCCAGGCAACCGCCCAGTTCCGCCTCTTCACCGGCTTGAAGCTCGCGTTGGATGATGTGCGGACGATCTTCCGCCGACTCATCTCCCCCGTGCGCCACGATGACCTGCTGGCCGAGCCCGAGGCCGCCGAAGGCCCCGCAGAATCCGATCAGGCGAGCGCGACATGATCATCTCCCTCATCGGCTATCGCGGGACGGGGAAGACAACCATCGGCCAACTCCTGGCCCATGAACTTTCGATTCCATTCATCGATGCCGACATGCTCCTCCAGGAGCGGGCCGGGCGGACGATCAAGGAAATCTTCGCCACGAATGGCGAAGCCACCTTCCGCCAACTGGAATCCTCCCTGATTCTGGAACTCACCGGTTCACGCGAACCGGCGATCCTTTCCACCGGCGGCGGAGTGGTACTAAATCCCTTCAACCGGCAGGCACTCCGAAACGCCGGGCCGGTAGTCTGGCTCCGCGCTTCGCCCCATGTCATCTGTCAGCGCCTCAGCCAGGATCCCGCCACAGCCGCCCAGCGCCCGGCTCTCCTAACCAATACCACCCCAACCGGTGCCTCCCAAGGTTCACCCGGCGAGGCCATGCTGAGGGAAGTGGAAACTCTGCTCAAAATCCGCGAGCCGCTCTATCTCGAAACCGCCACGTTTCAAGTGGAAACGGATCATCGCAACGAACGGGACATCGTTCGCGAAATCGTCGCCAGCCTGGAGCAGGGAAGTCCCCGGTAGACCTCCCCCCCGCGCCAGGCTTTCCAATCGGCCAACGCTCTTTGTGATCGCTCGCACAATTGCAACACGATGCAAGTTGCGGCAGAGTGGCGTCCGCTGAGAAGCTCAATCCTCTGGCTGTTTCCCTTCGTCCGTGGTGCCGAATGCTTGATCTGCCTTTCTGGTTCGTCGTGTCGGCTCTGTTCGCGCTGGGATGCACGGTGGGCAGTTTCTTGAATGTCGCCATCTGGCGAATCCCCCAGCACGACGACTGGATCCGCTCCCTGCGCGGCGTGGTCTATCCCCCTTCGGCCTGCCCTGGCTGCAACACCCGCATTCTCTCCCGGGACAACATCCCGATCCTCGGCTGGCTGATTCTTCGCGGGCGTTGCCGGGCCTGCGACATCCCCATCTCCTGGCGCTATCCCGCCGTGGAAGCCCTCAACGGTTTCCTGTGGGTGGCCCTTTACCTCGCCATCGTGCCCCAAGGTTGGCTGGTCGACCCCATATCCAGCTGTGTCTGGACGCATCTCCTCCCCGGCGACGCTCAGACGCTCGGTCGTGAGGCGGTCTTCAATCGCGCCCTCTGGCACTTCGTCTACTTCCTCGTCCTGGCGGAAGGGCTGCTGGTCGCCACCTTCATCGATTTCGACCTGCAGATCATCCCCGATGGCGTGACCGTCCCCATGGCGATCTTCGGTTTGGCCGGGGCCATTATCACGGGTTCGACGGCCCTTTGGCCTGTCTGGTTCCATGATCCCGATCTGGTGACGACGCTGGGATTGCTCTTTCCTGACAACTGGTTCACGTGGTGGGAAGGCTGGAGCATTCCCGGATGGATCTCCGCCTGGCCCCGATTACACGCTCTGGCCTTCAGCCTGACCGGGCTGATCGTCGGTGCCGGAACCATCTGGCTCGTCCGCGCCCTGGGAAGCTGGGTCTTCGGCCAGGAGGCGATGGGCTTCGGCGATGTGATCCTCGGCGGCGTCATCGGCATCTATATCGGCTGGCAAGCCTCGCTGGTCGTCTTCTTCCTCGCCCCATTGATCGCCCTGTTGGGATTGGCGGTCACCTTCCCCTTTGTCCGCGACCGCACCATTCCTTATGGCCCCTATCTGAGCATTGCCACGCTCGTGGTGATCCTCGGCTGGCAACCGATCATGAATCGCGCGGAAAAGATCTTCGCCCTCGGGCCGCTCCTCCCGCTGATCGCACTCGTCATGGTCGTGATGCTCATCGCATCACTCTGGATCGTCCAAGGAGCCAAACGCCTGTTGGGAATCACCGACAACTTCACCATCGAGCCCGGAGAGTGGGGCAGTGCCGATCAACTCATCTTCTTCGCCAACCGTCGTCCGGAAGCCACGTCGGGCCAGCCGTTGACCGGTAGCGTTTGGGAAGGTTCCAACTCCGGGCAAGGGCGGCTTCATAGCCAAAAGTGGCAGGGAAATGCGTCTCCCTGGAACAGATAACCGTGCATCCACAGCCGCGCCACACGCCATGATCTACAAAGGCCATATCAAATCATGTTCAGCTTGCGGGCCACTCGGTAGTACTGGTACTTGGCTTCGTCGAGCAGGGGATGCTTGCCCACAGGAGCAGGCTTCCACCCGCGCTGGCGGAGCGACCAGTTGATCGAATGCAGCCCCAGCCGGCGATCGAGATCGGGCGTGCGGAACGTGATGCTCAGCGACACCGAGACTTCATCGCAGTTCTGCACGAAGTGCGGGTAGGTCACGGGGAAATGCAGGCCGTATCCCGACTGGAGATCAAACACCCACGACTTGGAGCGGTTCTCGTCGGCCAGCTTCATGTTGCGGACTCGCCCGCCGTAGAAACGCTCGAACTCCTCCTGCGAGACGATCGATGGATCGTTCCCGTCGAACATATGGACGATCTTGCTGCCGTGCACTTGGAGCAGGAAGTTGTGCTCGGGATCCATGTGGTAGGGCGTGATCGAACCGGGCGAGGTGAGGAAGATATAGGCATGGGCCGACATCATGCCGGGTGCGATCGCCTCGGATTGCGTGCGGACTTCAGCCAGGCAGTCGTCCAACACCTTGCCGTAGGCCGGATCGTTTTCCACATGCTTGAGCACCATCCACGATTTGCATTCCTTAATGCGCCGCACCGTATCGGCGACACTCAACCCATTGCGGGGAGTGAGATTGGGATCCTGGTTGATGGGCAGGCTCCCGGCATTGTATTCGATGTCACTTTCCGGAAGATCCTGGGCCAGCTGCAGCAATCGCTCCACGTTGAAAAGTGGATTCTCACAGAGATTGTGGCGAATCAGAAACGGCTGGCGATTGAAACACCGATCGAATTCGGCGGTGTCCCATTCGAGCAGGGATCGATTGGTCGGAGAAGTTTTGGAAGCCGTTTCAGGAGCGAGCAGGGTGGTGGACATCGAGATGGTTCCTATGCCAATGGATGATTGTTTGAACTCGGTAATCGATAGTTTTGGCAGCTTGTCCGGAATGGAGCGGCGACCCGGTGCAGAGCACTTGGCCCCATGACCTGCTAGGTCTGCTGTTCCGGCCGGGGTGGTTTCACGATCCGGCGAAGGGCCCGAACTCCATATCGAGCCGCCAGCGAGAGATCGCCCACCCGTCCCGTCGAAATGAGCAGTCGCTGGATCTGCCGACGTTCCGGCCAGAGACGTGAAATCATGAAATGGCCGGGGGCGGCACAAGAATCGAGCCACTTCAGATCGGGCTTCTGATGGGCCGCACCAATGTTTTCGATCTCCAGTTGCACACCGGGGGAAAACTTGGAATATGCCTCGTCGAACCCGATCTTGAAGGTGAAGCCACCATCCCCCGCCAGGAAATTGCACTTCGCGGCGACCGGTTGATCGTTCACGAAGAGGCCCAGCATCATCAATTGGCCACGGGCATGTGCGGCGTGGCAAACTTCCCGGAACCAGCGCGTATCGTTTTCCGATGCAGCCAAGGATGTCTGCTCCTGTCCCTTCCAACCACTGCTTTCCAGTTGCAGGAATGTCTCGATCCAAGGATCCACATTCTCACCGGCTGCAAGACTGCGGACTTCGAAGCGGCCCTGCTCCGAAAGCCTCCGTCTCTGACGCCGCAGTTCCTGGCGATGATGCGAGGTAGTGGCGTTCTCGATATAGGCCTCGGCACTCTCCGCCCGGCGGAACAGCGCCCGGCCATAAACGTGCGATGCGAGCGTGAACGAGGCCTGACGATCCAGGGCTTCCAGCAGGGCGTGTTGAAAGGGACCTTCCCCGTGCGTGTGGGGAAACTCGAGGACATCGGCTCCACAGCCGGAACCACGCGACCACTTCAGGATCTCCGTGACGACCGCCACCGTGTTTTCCGCGTGGACAAGAGGCGTGCAAAGATAGGTGTAGGCATGCTGCCACAGTCGATCGCAACGGACGGGATGCTTCCAGGAGGTGGCCAAACGCTCGAGCGGCACCAACGCGACCAAACGCTCCGGCTCGGCCGGCTTATGACCGGATTGCCAAACCAACAGGAATCGCCAGTTCACGGAGGAGGTGAGATAATCGATCGAAGGCAGGACGAACCAGTGCTCGTAGAACGGATTGGGTTCCACGGCTCGGCCGGCCAATTCACTCCACTGCGAAACAATCTCTTCCAGCCGGCTTTTGCCGGTGACGACTTCCACCCGGAAATCGGCTTCCTCAACTCGGCGTTTGGCTCGCTGGACATGACCATCGGATGCGGGGATGGCCGTGACCGCCGACGTGCCCACCGGTCGCATCACTGCCGACACGGGTGACGGAGTTGCCGGTGTTGAAGTCGCCGAAACCATCCCGAATTGCCCCCGGAAGGCGGCTCGGCGGCCCGACGGAGATCGTCAAGGTACGCTTAGCCACACAATGGAAAGCTAGGTCAGGATCGACTCGAAGCAAATCGCCGGCGGCTCAGGTCGCTTTGGATGATGCGTTCTCTTCGCTCGACGCCCCCAGCCTCACCAGCTTTAAAGTCTGTAGTGAAGAAGAGTTACGGGTGTCTGGCGAAAGCCGCAAAATGCACGGCAGAAAGACTGGTCGCGGCGGAGCTTCCGACGGAATCGCTTCCGAAATGGGAATCCTTTTCGGCGGCACCACCAGTTCATGGGCCGGATGCACCAACCGCAGATAGATTCTCCGGGAAGCGAACAGCTCATCCAAAATCGTGGCGAACTCGCGCGACAACCCCGTAGTGACCAGCACACCGGCAGGCTGCTTGAGCCTCAGGCCATACTCGCCAGCGGTGGGCATGAATTTTCCGAAGCCCTCCAGCAACTGACCAAAGCCCGCCTCCCCGGTCTGCCTCATGAACTCGACCACCGCTGCTTTGGTCTGGCCATGGGCCGCCAGTTGCTCCCAAGCCGCCGCACCGACAGGTGAAGGAAGAGGAGTCGCTGCGGGATTCCGAACTTCGGCTTGTTGCTCATCATCGAGCATGCGGACGACACGATGATCGCTCGTCGCTTTGCGGCACCGTCCTTCGGCCCATTGTCTCAAAGCGAACACCTGGTCTTCAGCCGTTTGCGAGAGGGGAATGAGCGATCGACGAGCGACCTCCAGATCGTTGAAGTCAAGGATCCGCCCCTGGCTGAACGATTCGACAATGGCCGAACTGACCAGTTGCTCCAGTTCCGCTCCGCTGTACCCCTCCGCTTGGCGGGCCAGCTTCTCGACATCGTACAGACCCGGATTCCAACCCCGCTTTTCCAGATGGATCTGCAGGATGCGTACTCGCTCGTCGATGTTGGGGAGATCAATGAAGAAGAGTTCGTCGAAGCGACCTCGCCGCAGCAGTTCCGGGGGAAGTGACTGCACCGAATTGGCCGTCGCCACGAGAAAGACAGGACGTTCCAGTTCGCTGATCCAGGTGAGGAAGCTGCCCAAAAGTCTGGCCATCGTCGCATCGGGAGCACCACCCCCTTGCTGCTCGGCTCCCGCGAAGCCTTTCTCGATTTCATCCAGCCAGAGGACGGCGGGAGCGACGTTCTCCACGGTTTGCAGCACGCGCCGCAGGTTTTCCTCGGGCCCGCCGCGAGTCCCGGTGAGTAGGTGGGTCACATCCAACCGGATCAGCGGAAAGCCCAACACGCGGGCCGTGACACGAGCCGAAAGACTCTTGCCGCAACCTTGAACGCCGACCAAAAAGACCCCCTTGGGAGCGGGGATCCCTTGCTCGCGGGCCGAGGGCGACAGCGCGCGGGATCGCTGCTCCAACCACTCCTTCAATTGATCCAGCCCTCCGACATCGCCAGCACCTTCTTTGAGATCGTAGAAGGTGAGAAATTCGGTTCCCGAGGCTAGCGCCTTTTTCTCTGAGATCAACAAAGCGATGGCCTCTTCATCGACCTGGGTGCGATCCAACATCGCCCGCCGGATCGCCATCCGCGCCTCGTGAAGCGTCAGACCCGCCAGCCCCTTGAGCAGCGAGTCTTCGTCTTCAACCGACCACGGCTCCATCTGCCTCAGTTGCGAGATTTCCAACTGGTATTCCTGCAGGATCGATCTCAACTCTGAGGTACCCGGCAGCGGCAACCGCATGGTGATCGCCAGCTTCTCGAGATCGACCGGCAAGTGGGGATCGGGATCGATCACAATCAACGTTTGCCGACGTCCCATCGCCGTGACGACCGTTTCGCGAAGATCTCGGGCGGCTTGGGCCGTATCCAAAAAGCGGTCGAGACGGCAGATCAGCCACAGAATCCCCTCGGGAGCAGCCTCAGTACACGCCACCCAGTCGGAGGAGGCTCCCGGTCTCTTGGGATCTTCGGCGGAGGCGACACCGGCCGGCATCCCCAAGCGGGTCTCCCAAGACTCATCCTCCGCCACCTGCCGAATCAGTTCGAGACACCGTTCCTCCTCGTGCGTCTTCACAACCAGCAGGGGATATCCGGCACGAATCCGGGCCACCAAATCCTCGGCAAAACTCGACATGATGGCCTCCGGCTCACCCCAAACGACCGAATTGCCAGTTGCTCGTTCGAGGGAAGCGTGTATTCGCTGGAAGATGGAAGTCGTTCAACCATCACAGCTTCGGCTTCAACTCGAAGGATGGCAAGTCGAATCGAGGGGGGAAACCGATCTTGTCCACTTTTCCGAATCGCAATACCCTCCACGAGTTAGGTTCAGGCTGAGTCTTCCCTTTCACGGAGCAACGTCTGGAACCCGGCATGATCAGCCGACATTTCTCAGACTGCGATTTCCGTTAGGCCGTCTGGAAGATGTTCAGGAAGGAATCTGAACAGGAGAGGCCGCAATGATTTTGCGCGCCTGTGGTTGGGCCGCACAGTTCGTCAAAGCAATTCTCCTCCTGGCAATGGCCGTCTGCGGCGGTGAAGTCGGGTTGCGGGTCTGGGAAATGTACGCCCCGGAACATAGCCCGAAGCCTAAGTCGTCTCTTGCGACCTTGATGGTTCCCTCCGCGAAGCAGTACCTCGAATTCATGCCCCGCACCGAGCGAACCTGGAATGGTCAGAACGATCTCTCGGTTCGCTTCCGCACCAACAGCTTTGGTGGTCGGGGGGAGGAACCCCGCATCCCCAAGACGAACGGAACGTTCCGAATCGTCTGGTTCGGCAACGAGACTGTCCTGGGGCCGAATGTCAGCGAGGGGATGTCACCCCCCCAACTCCTTCAAGAGCAGTTGCAGGCGAGGTCTCAAACCCCGATTGAAGTTCTCAACGCCGGCTTTCCCGACAACTGCCCCTTGCTGATGGCAATCCAGCATGCCAACTCCTGGGCCACCGCCGAAGCCGACCTCATCCTGATCCACGTCGATCGGCACGTTGTCGACCGCGATCGCCAATTGCGACGCTACGCCCACGCCACGGCCGAGGGGAGACCGCTCTGCTGCGTCCATCCCTCATTGCTTTCATCAGGGGCCTCGCAAACCGCCCGCGACTGGCGCGAGCGCTGGCGGCTTATTGATCTGACAATCGCCTGGACGGCCCACTTGTGGCAGGCCCAGACCGCCCAGAAACTCGACGAAACCCATCCCGCCAGGAAGCGTCTGGGATCCTACAGCGACCCGGATGCAGATCATCCGCTGCTCACTGGGGCGGAGCACAGCCTCAAACCGATCCTGGCCATTCTGGAGACGGCTGGCAGGGCGGGAACCCCGGTGGTGATCGTCACCTGCCCCAAAGCCAAGCTCCACGAGGACGATTTGGCCTTTTCACGCGTCTTGGCCGACTTCTGTCAAACTCATCGACTGCCGCTGGTCAACGTGACCTCCGCTTGGGACAGAGCCCCCAGCCAGGACTCCCTCGTCGCGGATTCCCAACAAGAACTTTCGATCGAAGGCTTGAGATTCCATGCCTCGTCTGTGGCTCAGACGCTGCTGATCAACTGGCCCGGGCCATGGAAGTCTTCATCGATGACACCTCATGGAAATGATCCTACCCACCCGCCCCAGCTGACGGATTCTTCGCAACGATTGTCGCCGCAATCAGGAATCTCGACACCCCCACGATCGACGACCCTTGATCGACAGGAGTTCGAGAACGCGACCATCATTCGCGGACCAACGAATGGGAGGGTCAGTCCAGTCGGCCATCTCGCTCCGACATTGCCCTGATATCGACCGAACGTGGCAAAGCAAATCCCCGAGGCACACCACCCCGGAAGAACCAACCCGGCCAACGAAAAAAGCCTCGCATCCCATAAGATGCGAGGCTTGATTCATTCCCATCACTGGTCAGCGTGGTAATCCAGCCAACAGTGCGTATCAGCGAAAAACCTTTAGGCCTTCGCCCCACGAGCAAGACGGGCCAACATTTCAGCGGGGCCGTGATCGTAGCAATCTTCATTGTTCCACAGGGGGACACCCGCCGAGTAGCGTGCAGCGAGCATCAGCACCTTGTCTTCCGAACCGGGCTTGGCCGTGGTCGGACGGGCAGGATCGATGCCCAGAGATTCGAAGTCAATCTCGTCGAATTCGCCTTCAAAGCCTTCGCCGCCTTCATCGCCGAGGCCGAGGGTGTCTTCTTCTTCGAGGTCGTTCAAATCAAAGTCGCGTGCCATCGTCGAACACTCCTTTCTTCTTAAGGATCAAATGAATTTTGTTTTCAAATACTTTGGACGGATCGGGGGAGCCGACGCTCTCAACCAATACGTTTATTTCTCACCAAATCACTGAATCGAACAGCCAAGATACCAACCGCCATCGACTTCGCTGACCCAAGTTTGGAGACTCAGTCCAGTGAACTACCTGCGAAAAACTGCCATCTTTCGCCTAAAGTTCAGTCCGACATCGGAATCACACTGTCCAACTTTCCTACTTTCAACTGATCCCAGCTCTTCCATCATCGGTGCCAATTCAGACACCGACCCAAAACCAAAAATCTGGCATGGCGAAAGCCAAGGCACTGAGACCATTTCCACCAGAACCATGTCTGATGGCTCTGGAGAACCCAAGACTTGGGATCAGAACGTCACCCGGCGACCCGACCGGAGTTTCTTATCCGTATCCATTCCCTCAATAACTCGAGGAAATCGACACGAACAAATCAATCAACCAGTCGCCCACCGGCGAAATTACTCCGATCCATCATCACGCTTTGGAAACCTCGCGGGCATCTTGCCGGCGGGACCAGTGGACGCACATCGTAAACTCAAACCGATGTTGTGCAGTCGTGCGGGATGCGAAGTTAACAGCACCCATCGGCAAACAACTGCAAGCAGCGTCACAAATTTCGTGTGATTTCAAGGTGTAGGCTTCGAGGCAGGACCTTTCCAAGAACCCCCGTATTGTGCGGTGATCCCAAGATTTGTCAACAATTTTTTCACACGAACTGCATGCAGTTTCCGCTCCTGGAGCAAGTGGCACTGGCAGATCTTCACTTTTCCCTTGAATACAGGCGGTTGTCAACAAATTGGCTCATGCCGAATTCTGTTACAGATTTTTCTCTTTGGGCCGTTCCACATCGTAACGCTTCAATTTCCGGTCGAGTGTCGAACGCTCGATTCCCAGAATCTGGGCCGCTTGCGATTTGTTCCAGCTCGTCCATTCCAAAGTCGCCAGAATGTGCTGCTGTTCGACGATCTCCAGAGGCAACGCCTCAAAAGTCTGGCGGGTGGAGATGTCCCTTGAAGGCTCTGCTGTCTTCGCCATCGAACCCAGCGCGGAAAGATGCAGATCCGCCTGGCCCACCGCCTCATGGGGACAAAGGATCACCGCCCGCTCGATGGTGTGCTGCAATTCACGCACATTGCCCGGCCAATCATACTCGATCAAAGACTGCATGGCCCCCGGCGTGAAGCCCACCATGTTCCTCGCCATCTTTCGCGCGAAACGATTGAGGAAGTAATTTGCCAAAAGGGGGATATCCGACCGTCGGCGACGCAGAGGCTCGACGACCAACTCCACCACCTGCAAGCGGAAGTAGAGATCCTGGCGGAAGGTCCCATCCGCGACGGCTTTTTCCAAATCGCGATTCGTTGCCGCCACCACCCGGACATCCGCATGCACCGGCTCGCCACCTCCGACACGCTCGAAAGGGTGCCCCTCCAGCACTCTGAGGAACTTCGCCTGCACTCCGGGGCTCATTTCCCCCACTTCATCGAGGAAAATCGTCCCGTGATGGGCCTGTTCGAATTTCCCCAGCTTCCGGCCCACCGCCCCGGTGAATGATCCCTTTTCATGACCAAACAGCTCACTCTCCAAGAGGCTTTCCGAGAGAGCCGCGCAGTTCATCGTGATGAACGGGCCGTTCCGCCGATTGCTGTGGATATGGATGGCCCGCGCGATCAGCTCCTTCCCGGAACCGCTTTCCCCGCGAATCAGCGCCGTGGCATCCGTTGGCGCGATCCGGGCGATACGACCTTTGAGCTGCTGCATGGCCGTGCTCTCGCCGATCAAATCCATCTCGCTGCGCAATTGCTCGCGCAGTGTCTGGTTCTCGACTTCCGCCCGCTGCAATCCCGCCTGCAACTTCTCGACCCGCTGGAGCTGTTCCAGTCCAGCGGCCATCTGATCCGCGACTGCGAGCGTGAATTCAAGGTCATCAACCTCCAACTGCGTGGCCGCGTCGGTTGAGTAAAGATGGATCAGCCCGTGAACCTTCTCCTGTGTCCTCACCGGGGCGCAGATCACGCTCTGCGCCTGGATTTCACCGAGGCTGTCCCGATCCAGGAACCTGGCATCCGAAGCGATATCCCGGGCGAGAACCGCCTCCTGGTCAGTGAGCACGATCTGCGAAAGATATGCGGAGACCGGATGGTAAGGCTGATGATTTTCGGCCCGGTAGGCCACCACTGTCAGTTGATCCGCCGAACCCGACTTTTTGCCGTTCCCCACGGGAGTCAGCAGAATCGCACCGATGCTGGCGGCCGTCGCATTGAGCAGGCCCTCCAGCACGATCTCGGCCAACGACTGCGCCGTGGTCGCCGCCCCCATGTCCAACGCCAACCGGTACAACCGTGACAGTTCCAGAGATGTCTTGTCGCGGGCGGCCGAATCGACGGGTTGCCGGAAGCGGGATTGGCGGCGACGGTGCAGGATCTCGGGATTACTATCACTTTCCTGACGCTCCCGCATCGCATCCACGGTGTCGGATTCAATCGGCTCGTCGAGACCCGCGTCGTCGTCCCAACGCTGGGACAAACTCCCCGCGAGGCCGAAAATCGTGCTGCCGATCTGAAAGGACTGACCGAATCGCAACTCGACATCGCCGACGATCGGCTCGCCGCGCACCTTGGTTCCATTCCGGCTGCCGCAATCCCGCAGCCTCCAACGGTCGCTGCTGAAGAACAGCTCGCAGTGGTTGCGACTGCAGATTTCATCCTGCACCACGATCCGGCAAGTCGTGGCGCGGCCAATCGTCGTCACCTGGTTGGATGGCAGGCGATACACGTCCCCCCGCGTCACTCCCGTGCGAACCACGAGATACGCCAGATCCGCATTCGTTGAGACGGCCTCTTCAGTCATGAACTTCAGCAATTTATGAGGGGCCACGTTCAGTGGCGTGAGGTTCGCACCAATTCACTCTCGAACAACAGACAAATTCTTCTCCAGATTGTACCAGCGATCGTCTAAGGATGAGGCATCGCATCATCATCGTCAACGGGACGGCCAATCCCATTCTCATCAGATCCGGCATTTCAAAATCAAGACCCCTCTTGCGGTTGAATGGCGCAAAAGTCATTCTCGATGAATCCAATTCCCAAGATGCGACCGAAGTTATGCTTTCAGACAAGGACGGAACCTCCATGCCACGTTTCCCGATCACCCACGCGAGCGTTCACTTCCTGCGACGCTGGATTCCGCATCGCGTCGCTCTCGTCCCTGCTCTCTTCCATGCTCTCGTCGGAACACTGCTTTGCGGTGGCCTGATGCTGCCCCCCAAATCCGCCTCCGCCGAGAACTGGCCACGCTTCCGCGGCCCCAATGGTTCCGGGCACTCCTCAGAAAAAGGCTTTCCCGCCCAGTGGAATCCCAAAGCGGCCAAATGGGTGCGCGATATTCCGGGAGTCAGCCATTCCTCGCCGGTGATCTGGGACAACCGTGTCTTTGTCACTTCGGCCGAACTTATCGGCGACAACCAATCCCGCCGAACCCTGCACGCCTTGAAGACCGACACCGGCGAGATCGCCTGGTCCGCCTCCACCACCTTGGGTGTGAACGGCAAACACGCGAAAAGCAGCTTCGCCAACGCCAGCCCGACGGTCGACTCGGAAAGAGTCTATGCCGCCTGGGCCGACAACGAGAACTTCTTGGTCGAAGCGTTCGACTTTGGCGGCAAAAGACTCTGGAAAGTCGATCTCGGCCCCTTCGCCTCACAACACGGACAAGGGGCGTCACCGATCCTGTTCGAGAATCTGCTGATCATGGTTAACGACCAGGATACCGACAGCTTCATCGTGGCACTCGATCGGAAGTCCGGTGAAATCGTCTGGAAGAAGACTCGCGAATCACGTGAAACCTCGTACGCGACACCCGCAATCTTCGAGCCTGCAGGTGGCGGTCCAGCCCAGCTGATCTGCGTCAACGGAGTCTCCGGCGTCACGGCCCTCGACCCTTGGACTGGCGAACTTCAATGGGCCAGCGAACCATTCCCACGCCGAACCGTGGCCTCGCCGGTGATCGGTGCGAGCAGAATCTTCGCCGGAGCAGGGCAGGGGGCGAAGGGTACCGACTACTTCCTGATTGACCCCCTCGCTAAGCCCCGGGATGGCAAAATGCCCGTCTCGTTAAAGCTTGACCGCCTGCTCCCCTATGTCCCCTGCTGCCTCTATCACAACGACCTGCTTTTCCTCTGGGGAGATGGCGGCGTCGTCTCCTGCCTGAACGCCATCACCGGAAAAGTTTTTTGGACGGAGCGGGTCGGGGGCAAGTTCACGGCTTCCCCCATCCTCTTGGAAGATCGCCTCTACAACATCGACGAGGCGGGAAAACTGAGTTGTCTGTCGGCAACTGAAAAGTACGAGCTACTGGGAACCACAGATCTCGGCGAGGAGTCCTACTCGACCTTGGCCGTCTCCAATGGCGCCGTTTACGCGAAGACCTTCAGCAAACTGTTCAGTCTTCCGACTGCGGCAAAATAGTGCGAGCTGGATCACTTTGCTGCACTCCACACCGGCTGTCGTGTTTGGCATGCGAACTGCTCGCCAGTGCACTAGCGTCGCAGAACTCTTTTCGGACGCGATTCGCAGGCCATCAATTTCAGACTTGAAGGAAGCCTTATGCCCGCATGGCCCGGTGGCCCGTGCCCGACGTGTGGAGAAGACGTTCCAGCGAACATCGTTCGTTGCCGAACTTGCCGTCATCTCCTCAACACCGACCTCCGTCCCGAGGAGATCGTGGTGCCGGCATTCGTCCCCCTGCCTGTCATCGAATCGGTCATCGAACTGAACTTCGAAGGCTATTTCGTCCCATGCCCGGGGTGTCAGAAAGAGCTGCGAATCAACCGCAAATATGTGGGCCAGCATGTCAGTTGCAAGCACTGTCAAACGAGTTTCTGCTTTGATCTGACCAATCCGGCACTCAAAAACCTGAGTGTCTTCGCGGATTGCCCCCACTGTGAAAAATCGATGCGGTTCGCTCCGAAGTATTTGGGATTGAAAGCCGCCTGCCGCTTTTGCGACGGCCATCTCAAGATTCTCCCTGCGGAGAATTCTTCAGTTCCTCCCTCTCCGGCACTCCCAAGCCAGGCGAATCATCAGCCCGCACTTCGATCCGTGGCGACCAACCCGAGGTGAGTCGCAAGAGACACCGGATCTTGGCCGCGCGAAGCCAGCAGAATGGTTCCCTTCGCTGAAGACTTCCTCACCCATCAGCGGAACAGCATGCTTGCCGGGCAGGTTTGCATAAAAGTGTGGCCAGTGGGGCTCACACGTTATGGCAGAAAAGGATCTTCCGCTGCAGCGTTTTGACGATCCGGCGTATCACTTTGCTCCACGGGGGACTTCTCCCGAGCTGTTCGGGGGCTTTCCACCATCTGCCCCGAAGCATCGGGCATGGTGGCGTAAACTCGTCCCTCCTCATCGAAGAGCAGAGCCACATTGATGTGCCAAATGGCCTCTTCCCGCTTCCAGACATCGCAGTAGTAGATCGTATCGTTTGCCCCGTAATTGCCTTGGATGCCCGCTTTCTGCAGTTTCTTCAGGGCATCGGCCCGCGTCGACCCGATGGGAACCACATTCAACACCTCGCGCACCTGCTGACCCGCCGGCCATGGGCAGGACTGGAAGCTCAGTTTTCGGTCGTTCTGCCAAGAGGCGCAAGACGACATCACAACTGTCAGCCCCACGATGAGACAGGCCGTCAGCGGGGCTTTTCTTGTACGCGACCGCCACCAATTCATCACGAACCCTTTTGCTGTCCCTCGCCCGTTCCAGGTTCGAAGCCTTGCCGTTGGCTTCGTTCCGGACGGCATTCGTCCGTGCCCCGCTTCGGCGTCGGGACGGTCACTGGAACATTGCGGGAACTTTTACACGGCACGTTTGGCCAGCGTCCAGATCAATCGGTGATGGGGTCGACTGGGGGCATGACGTCTCACAGGCACGGGCACCGGCGACGTCCCACAGTTATTGATGGCGGATCGGGGAAACAAGATCCACACCCTGTCACCTCAGATCGTCGGTCGAACATAGGCCACTCCCGCATGTCCGAACGAAAAGACCTCCGGATGGAAAATCTCCGCCAGGATCTCCGCCGACTCCACCAATCTCGGCCCCGGCCGATTGAAGTATTGGTTCCCGTCGATGATGTAGACCTCCCCGCTTTGCACGGCTTTGATCTCGTTCCACCGGGGATGTCGCGCCAGACAGGGCCATTCCTTCTGAATGCGCGGAATGTCAAAACCACAGGGCATCACTAGCATCACATCCGGCTCCGAGGCGACCAGCTCTTCCCACGTCATCCACGGCGAATGCTGTCCCGCCTGTCCGAAAAGATTCTCACCACCGGCGATCTTCACCAACTCCGGCACCCAGTTGCCGGCCGCCATGATCGGCTCCATCCATTCGATGCAGGCGACACGCGGCCGCCGGGCCAGTTTTTGGGATCGACGTTCAATCTCAGCCAGGCGGAGTTGAGAATTTTCGATTACCTGTCGACCACGTTCGGGAACCCCCGCCGCCGTCGCCACGCGATCGATGTCACTCCACACATCCGCAAGCCAATTCGGTTCGCACGCCACGATCCGGGGCTGGCTCGAGACAACGGCACACATGGCCGCTTCGACATCCTTGAGGCTCACCGCGCACACCTCGCATTGCGTTTGCGTGATGATCAGCGTGGGCGCAAGTTCGTTGAGCAGATCGACATCGACGTTGTACACCGACGTCGCCTCGCGCAGCACCTGCTTGACCCGCTCGTCGATCTCCAGGCTGGTGCCATTCACATCGAGCTTGGCGGACGAGCACATCGGCAAGGGAAGCACGCGCGGCGGATGATCGCATTCGTGCGACCGCCCCACCAGTTCGTCCGTCAGGCCGAGACTGTCCACAATCTCGGTGGCGCTCGCGATCAACGACACGATCCGTTCGGGCCTTCTCATGATCGATTCCTTCTCTTCATCGTTCTATTGATCGCTGGCCGGAAACATATCCAGTTGGCGATAGCACCCCTCATCGCGAGTTCCCCGCACGCCAAATCCAACGGGAAGTCGAAACAGGGGCCCATCGACCACAAAGCTGTGGTACTCCCCATTCTCACCGGCGGGATCGACATTCGGCGGCAAGTCGTGAACAAAGTCCTCGTCGAGGGTACGCCCCAGATATTCATCCGATAGCCAGTTGGACATCACACTGCACACCACCGAGGTATACCCCATCCCGGCCAGTCGACCAGGTATACCCAGCGTCCGCTCCTGCCAGAGCGGAAAAAGCGGAGTCACGCCCATACTCCCGCAAAGCTGTTCTCGATAGGCCCGGATATCGGCAAGGTAGAGATCACCGAACACGACGGTACTGATTCCCAAGCCTTTCAAAGAATCCCAAGCATCGGTGAGTAATGACTCGTAAATGACGTTCGGACAATTCTCCGGCAATTCCACTGTGAACAGTCTCAAGCCAAGTGCGGCCGCTTGGGCCCGGATCAATGAGAGCGGCGTGCCGTGAATCGCAACCCGTGATGTCGCGCCGCAATAGGTGGTCAACAGGCCGCGAACCTCGAAAGCCGAACTTTGACTGACGACCGCCTCCAATGCCAACAGACTATCCTTCCCGCCACTCCACGATACGACGACCGGCGTGCGTCCACCGGTCGCCGCATCGATGAATAAGGAGTCTCCGGAAGCATTGATATCGATTGGCACGTGAAATCTCTACGGCTTCAAAACAAGGGGTGTTCTGGTCTTCGGGCACACGCGAAGAGCTGCATTCCTCTGCCAGGCATCCCCAGGCGGCATCGGCTGCCACTCCTTGCACTTCGGGCACCATAAAGCCTGCAACCACATCTCCTCTTCACCCGCCGGCATTTCGCGAAACTCGCGAGTTTCCTGTGTCCCGCGTCGGATGTAAGTCGCCAGTGGGCGCTCGCTGGTCTCCACCGTCGATGACGAACAACCCGCCATCAACAAACAGCACACCACAAATAGTG
>PNLE01000025.1 GCA_013822855.1 Planctomyces sp. | reverse complement strand
TCGCCGATTTCGGTGTCGCCGTTGGCGGCGACGGTGCCAACCTGGGCGATGGCCTTCTTGCTCTTGCACTCGACGGCGGCGGCCTTGAGCTTGCCGACGATCTGCTCGACGGCCTTGTCCATGCCGCGCTTGAGATCGAGGGGATTGACCCCGGCGACGACGGCCTTGAGGCCTTCGACGTAGATGGCTTCGGCGAGGACGGTGGCGGTGGTGGTGCCGTCACCAGCGTTGTCGCTCGTCTTGGAGGCGACTTCGCGAACCATGCGGGCGCCCATGTCTTCGAACTTGTCTGAAAGTTCGACTTCCTTGGCGACGGTGACGCCGTCCTTGGTGACGGTGGGGGAGCCGAAGCTCTTTTCGATGATCACGTTGCGGCCGCGTGGCCCGAGGGTGACGCGGACGGCCTTGGCGAGCTTGCTGACGCCGCGGCGCATGGCTTCCTGCGCTTCCTGATCAAATGCGAGAATCTTGGCCATTGAGGAACTCCTGGTGAAGAGGGCGGGTCAAGGTCTTGAGCCGCCCTCGTGGATGAGACTTTATTTGGTCGTATCTGCGTCGTATCTACATAGGAAAGAGCACTGCTGGGCTAGCCAGCAGTGGCACCCCGGATGCTGTGGCACCCTGAATATTCAGCGAAAAGTGGCGATTAGGCGATGACGGCGAGGACGTCGCTTTCGCGGAGGAGGAGGTAGGTCTCGTCGCCGACCTTGAATTCGTCGCCGGCGTAGGAGCTGAAGATGACCTCGTCGCCGACCTTGACGGTCAGGGCGACGCGGTGGCCGTTGTTCTTGACGTGCCCTTCGCCGACGGAGAGGACTTCGCCGCGCTGGGGCTTATCCGTGGCGGAATCGGGCAGGACGATGCCGCCGGCGGTCTTCTTTTCGGCTTCGGCACGCTTGAGCACCAGACGGTCGCCGAGGGGGGTCAGCTTGATACCGTCTTTGGCAGCCTTTTTGGCCATCGTGAAAACTCCTCGCTGTCAGAATCAAAGGTGGAACATATTTGGACTGTCGGGCCGGTGCAGAACACCGCCGCGTGAGAAAGCGAGGAAGCGAAAAGCATGCCAGCAGGTGGCGAGTACGGTAAGTCCTTGTGAGGGAATGTGTTGTGGAATGTGGGCTGGATGGGGATGTCTGCCAGAAGCAGTGGTGACAGGTTCGGCGGGCGGAGGTGGGCTGCCAAACTGGCAGGGGAGGGGTTTGGAGAGTTGATGGTTGAAAGTTGGGAAGAGTGGGTGAGCCATTAGTGGTCGGCGGGCAGCGTGGCTTGGAGCCAGGGGGTTGCCCAGACTTCGGCGGCGAATTGTTCGCTGACGACTTTGTAGCCAGCGAGACCGACGCGGCAGCGGGTTTCCTCACTGGAGACCAGCTCTTCGAAGACTTCGCGCCACTCTTGCGGGGTGTGGGCGAGGTAGCCGTTCTCGCCATGTTGGATCAAATCGCGGTTCATGCCGACGGGGCTGCAGACGGCGGGGATGCCGAGGGCCATGTATTGGAGGGCTTTGCAGCCGCACTTGCCGCGGGTGAATTCCTGGTCGGGGAGGGGCATGACGCCGATGTCGAAATCGGTGGCGGCGGCGATCTCCGTCTCGGGCGACCAGGGGACGAACTCGTGGGGAACGTCGCCGAGCAGGCCCAGGTTGCAGCCGGAGAGGTCGTCGGAGATGAGCTTCACGCGGATACGCCCCGCGAACTCGGCGAGCGTGGGGAAGATCTCGTTGAGATAGCGGCTGGTGGAACGCGAGCCGGTCCAGCCGATGGTGACGGGCGTGTTAACCGGGATGTCGAGCGGCGCATCATTTACGATTGAGTGGCGCAACGGCGGATAGCGCCGCAGTTCGATCGTGGTGGGAATGAGGACGATCCGCGAGGTGTGGGCGCGGGCTTCGTCGGCGAGGAATTCGTTGCCGCAGATCACGAGATCCGCTGCGCGGCACATGGCGCGAAAGCGGGCCATGCGGCGGGAATCGGGTGCGCCGTTGCTTTGCCGCATGATGGCGTCGTCGACATCGAAGACCAGCCGCTTCGCCGATCGCCGCAGGTAGGCGAGTTCCCACGGATGGAACAGCCGCTGCTGGATGAAGACGGAGTCGAACCGCCGCAGCGCACCGTATTGGATGAATCGCGAAATGGGGTTTCCGGCGAGTTCGACAATCGCGGCGGTGTGGCCCGCCTCCTCCAGGTAGGGGAGGTACTGGAGGGCGCGAAAGCGGAACGAGGGACGATCGCGCCGTTGGCCGACGAGGGCGATTCTCACGAACGGATCTCCTTTCCCTCGAATCCGAAGATTTTCATGATCTTGACGCGACGCATCTTCAAGGAAGTCGCCCTTGCCGGGCCGGTGCGCGAACAGCCGCCGGTGCACTTTCCGGAAAGGTCTAGTTCAGGCGGGCGGGAGATGTCGAGAGGGAAGGGGGGAATGCTCGGGAAACGTTGTCACTTTTCGGGCTGCCGGGAGTCCAAGGGCATGAGTCATGGTGCGCCGCGAAGGTGGCGCCGAAACACGATTTGGGGGAAAGCTGCGATGATGCGTCGATCCGGAATTCATTCAATTGGGAAGTGGGCGGGGTGGCGAAGTGCGGTGTCTGGCGGGGTGATCGCCGCCTTGCTGGTGGCGATGTTCGTCGCTGCGCAGGCGGCACCACCCCCTTTGGGCGGCGTGGCCCCGGATTTCGAGCTGGCGGATGTCGACGGCGGGACGACCAAACTCTCTTCGGTCACGGAAATGGGGCCGACCGTGCTGGTGGTGCTGAGGGGCTTTCCCGGCTACCAGTGCCCGCTTTGCAGCGTGCAGGTGAATGATTTCCTGAAGTCGGCCGACGCCTTCAAGAAAGCCGGAGCAAGGGTGATCTTCGTCTATCCCGGTGCGGGTAACAAACTGGCGGCCCAGGCCAAGGAATTCCGCGGCAAGCGGGAGATTCCCGACCATTTCACACTGCTGATCGACCCCGACTATAAGTTCACCAACCAATACGGCCTCCGTTGGAACGCACCTAACGAAACAGCCTATCCCGCCACCTTCGTGCTGGACGGCGACCGCAAAATCGTCTTCTCGAAAGTAAGCGACGGCCACGGCGGGCGGACGACGGCAAAGAGCATCGTCGAGCAACTTTCCAAAATGGCGAAGTGAATATCGATGGTGCCAGCCCAGTTGCGGCTTCATGTCCGTCTCCTTCTTGGAGACCTTCGCGCCTTCGCGTGAGCCACTCTTTGATTCCGTACGAGAGTCAAAGTCTTGCTCACGCGAAGGCGCGAAGAGCGCGAAGGAAAACCAGCTCCATTCGGCGTTTTTCGAGTGCCCGTGGCCAAGGGCTCCGGTTTATTGCTAGCCACCCTTTGCCCGTTAAGGGGCCACGAAGCCGATGGGCTTGATTTGGCTCGTGCCACGGCGTTGGTGGTATTCGGCGAGGGCGGTGTCCCAAGAAGCTTGGCCCTGCTCGAAGTACTGCATGGCCAGCAGCGTTTTGAGTTCGTTCAATTCGGCGAAGCTCAAACCGTTCGTCGCCACGACGGCCTTCTCCAGGGGGAGGTTTTCCCGAAGTGGTGCGGGCCAGCTGGTGGTGAAGAGTTCACGTCGCTGGGTGGCATCCGGCCGGTTGAATTCGATCATCAGGTCGATGCGGCCGGGCCGCTTGATGGCGTGGTCGAGTTCCTCCCATTTCAGATTGCTGGCGAACAGGAAGAGCACGCCATGCCGCCGGTCGATGCCGTCGAGTTCGTTGAGCATGATGCAGACATCGGCACCGCCGCGCCCGTTTTCGCGCTGTTGGAGCAGGTCGTCGAAATCATCGAAGAAGACCACGCCGGGACCGTCGAGGGCGAGCAATTCGCCGATTTCGTTCCGGTGGCGGGCCGCCTGGAATTCGGAGATGGTGATCGTTTTCCAGCGGAGGCGTCGCCGTTCGGCCTCCCATTTGAGCCAGCGGGCTGCCATGGTCTTGCCGTTGCCCGGCTCGCCGCGCAAAAGAACACCGCGCTTCACCGCGATTCCTAGCTGGCGCATCGCGTCGTGGCTGCGGGTGAGGAAACCGATGGTGTTCTTCCACAGCCGGTCGCGCAGCTCGGCCGTCATCAGTGGTGCCGCGACCTGGGCCCGCTCCTTCTGCTTTCGCCGCAATGTGTAATAGAGGGCGAGGAAGTGCTGTTGGCCGACAAACCAGATGTCGCTGGTCACCGGTTGCGAACAGCTCGCGACGGGATCGGTGATATGGATGACGCGGCACGGGCCGAGCCGGGTGCTCACCGTGAATTCCTGCACGCCGAGCGACATCCCCTGGCGGTAGAGGTCGAAGTCGACAAAGCGGACGGGCGGCAGACCGTGCATGCCCCTTGCGACGGGACCTTTCCCGACGGCGGACAGCAACTGTTCGCTCTGCCAATCGAGGGCGAAAGGAACGACCTCTTCACCGAGGAGTTCGCGCGCCAGTTCGACGGCTGCCCCGAGCAAAGTTTGGGGTGCGGAAGCCGCGCGCGTCACCGGGCGTGTTTGTCGGCGGTTGGTCTGGGGGGCGGTCAAGGTTTGCATGGTCAACGTCTGACACGACGTGAACAGATGGGGTTCAGTGCCTTTTGCACTGTTTGGCACGTGATTCCGAAGTGGCACCGATCCGGTCTTGGCAGTTTTTGCCGAAGTCCGTAGATTCCCGGATGATGGATATTCTGCGGGCGGCGGTGGAACCGTTTGCCGCGAACCGGCCAAAGGATTGGCGAAACATGTACAAGCTGCTGCTGTGTCAGAAGTATCTGCGGACGCGTTACATCGCGCTGGCGAGCATTGTCAGCGTGATGCTGGGCGTGGCGACGATGATCGTCGTCAACAGCGTGATGGCGGGTTTCTCCAGTGAAATGCGCGACCGCATCAAGGGTCTGCTCTCGGATGTCGTCATCGAAACCAACGGTTACGACGGCGAAAAGAATCCCGAGGCCCATGCTGAACTGGTCCGCAAAGTTGTGGGCCGGCACATCGCTGGGATGACCACCACCGTCGAAATCTACGGCATGATCAGCTTCGAATACGCCGGCCAGTGGATCACCCGCCCCGTGACGCTCATCGGGATCGATCCCAAGAGCAAGGCGGAAGTCGGGCCGCTGGTCAATTACCTGCAAAGCTATCAGGACGAGAAGGACGGCAAGGCGATCATACGCAAGGCCGAGCGGTCGGCAGATGTCCCCGCAGGCTGGACACTCACCCAATCGGGCAAGAATTATCGCAGGGAGCGGGCCGCCCAGGAGGCCTTCTTCCGCGAGCAGCGGCAGCACGACCAGATGCAGCGGGGCGATCCCCCTCGCGAAGCCGCACCGACGTCACCGACGGATAGCGTGGTCGATCCGTTTGCCCTGGAAGCCCAGGCCCATGCCGCCGTTCCCCCCGAACCAGTCGATCCGGCCGAACCGCTACCTGGGAAACTGTATATCGGCGCGGGGCTGATCAGCTTTCCCTTCGAGGAATCCGATACGGGCAAGCTCAGCACACAGTGGATGGTTCGCACGGGCGACGATGTCAAAATCAGCACGGTGACGGCGGGAACCCCGCAGCCCGTCTACTTCAACGCAACCGTCGTCGACACCTTCAAAAGCGGCATGAGCGAGTACGATTCGTCGCTCGTTTTCTGCAACCTCGAATATCTGCAGCAGGTCCGCGGGATGGTTCATCCCACGACAGGCGAGCGGGCGATCACATCGATCCAATTGAAGCTCAAGGATTTCAAAGACGCCGGCGAAGTGGTGGACAAACTACGGGCCGCGTTTCCCCCCGGTCTCTATACGATCCGCACGTGGGAGCAGAAACAGGGGCCGCTCTTGGCGGCGGTGGATGTCGAAGCCTCGATCCTCAACGTGCTGCTGTTCCTCATCATCACTGTGGCGGGCTTCGGCATTCTGGCGATCTTCTTTATGATCGTCGTCGAGAAGACGCGTGATATCGGCGTGCTGAAGGCGCTGGGTGCCAGTTCGACGGGTGTCATGGCGATCTTCCTGCTCTACGGATTGTCGCTCGGAGTCGTCGGGAGCGGCGGCGGGGTGGCCTGCGGTCTGCTTTTCGTCCGCTATATCAATCAAATCGAGTTGGGAATCACCTATATCACGGGCCGCAAGGTCTTTGACGAACGGATCTACTACTTCCCGGAAATCCCCACGCATATCGATCCCTGGATGGTGGTCTCGGTCGCCCTGGGGGCGATGGGGATCGCGGTCATGGCGAGTATTCTGCCCGCCCGGCGAGCGGCCCGGTTGCAACCGGTGCAGGCGCTCCGCTCCGAGTAGTGATTGATCCTATATGTTGATTGTCTCCGCTGTTTGATGATGTGGTCTGGATATCGGTTGTCCGCCAGAAGAGAAGACGTCATGGATCGCTACGCCGCGATGAACTCGTGCTCCACCGCCGATGAACCCCGTGGCCATCGCGCGGTCCGCGGATCGACGTCCGATTCCCTTGTTGAAGAAGCCTGTGAGACGATCTTGCTCAGTTCCGCATTGCCCCCCCATTCGCAGCTCGTGGCGACCGGTATCGACAAGGCCTACCGCAAGGGGGATCACCGGGTTCCCGTCCTCCGCGGTGTGGATATCTCCATCCAGCGGGGTGAGTTCCTCTCGATCATCGGTCAATCCGGCTCCGGCAAAAGTACGCTGCTCCATTTGATGGGGCTGTTGGATTCGCCCGACATGGGGGAAGTCCTGCTCGACGGCCAGCGGATCGACGACCTGCCAGCCCGCACGCGCGACCAGATCCGCAATCGTGTCTTCGGCTTCGTGTTCCAGTTCTACCACCTGATGCCGGAACTGACGCTGGTGGAGAACGTGGTCTTGCCGCTGATGATCCGGCATTCGATCTGGTCTTACTGGAAAAATCGCCGAACGCACATCGATCGCGCCAAGCAGCTCATCGATCGCGTCGGCTTGTCGCATCGGCTCACGCACAAGCCGTCGGAGCTTTCCGGCGGTGAGATGCAGCGGGCGGCGATCGCCCGCGCTCTGGTTTCGCAGCCCCAGATCCTCTTGGCGGATGAACCGACGGGGAATCTCGATGAAACCACCGGTCGCGAGATCATGGATCTGCTGAATCGACTCAACACCGAAGAGCAGCTCTCAATTGTCATGGTGACCCACGACGCCAACCTCGCCCGCGAAGCCGCCCGTACTGTGAGGCTGACAGCGGGACGGGTCGAGGCACTCGCTGGGGCCGCGTGATTGCGGTAGCGATGTTTCGCTACTTGCTGACATCGGTCGCCAGATGCAGGGCGGTTTGGCAGGCCTTGAGGAAAGAGGGCACGTGCAGCCGCTCGTCGGCGGTGTGGATTCGTTCCTGACCACAACCAAGCGTGACGGTCGGGAACCCGTGGGCCGACATCCAGTTGGCGTCGAGACCGCCGTTGCCGACATGCCGGGCGGGAGTGAGACCGGCGGCACGGAGGGCGTCTTCCGCCGCAAGCACGGTCGGCTCGTCATCGTTCAAGCGGAAGGCCTCATACTTGAGTTCCGATGTGAACTCGATGCGGCCACGCTTCCCGTCGGCGGAGGTGAGTTGCTTCGCCGACCGCTGGAAAGCCTTTTGAATCTCCGCGACGATCTTCAAGCGGAAGGCAGGGTCGTGGCTGCGGGCCTCCGCTTTGAGGTGTGCCAGGGGTGTGACGACATTCGTGGCGGCACCGGCTTCGATGATGCCGATGTTGCTGGAACCCTGTTTGCGGCCCTTTTTGACGAGGCCCAACCAGCCGTTGGCTTGAAGCTCTGCAATGGCGATGGCCGCGATGGTGATGGCGTTGACTCCCAGTTCGGGATGGACACCCGCATGGCTGGGAATGCCGTGGATGGTGATCTGCATGGCGATATCGCCCGTGGCACCCACGCAGAGTGAAGCGGAATTGCCACCATCCCAATTGAAGCAGAGCTTCGGCGCTCCGAGCTTCCCGGCATCGACGAAGCGGGCCCCATAGAGGCCAATTTCCTCCTGGACGGCGAACAGAAAGGTGAGGGGCGGGTGGGGCAGCTTGCGGGAGAGAATCTCGCAAAGCGTGTGCAGAATGACGGTCGTGCCGCTGCGGTCATCGCCTCCCAGGCCCGTGGCGGGATTCTTCGAGACGACGTAATCCCCTTCGATGGCCGGTTCGCATCCCGCGCAAATGGGAACCGTGTCGACATGGGCCATGAGCAGACGACGCGGTCGGCGAACGGTGCCGGGGAGCTTGACGATCAGGTTGCCGGCGTTTCCTCCACCCGGAATCCGTTTCTGGGCTTGGTCGTCGAGCATCATCGATTCCGTACCGCCCGTCGCCAGAACTTCCCGGCGAATAGCTGTTAGGACATCGGCCTCCTCCTTGCTGAGACCCGGAATGGGAAGCAGCTTGAGAAGACGCTCAATCGCTCGCTTCGAGGAGGCGGTGTCGGATGTGAATTCTTCCATGGGACAGGAATTCCTGAGGTTCAAGTGCCTGGTCGAGCGTGCAAGGCGGGGTGGAACGCGATGGGGCGAGCAGTGTCACTGAAAAAAGCGGCATTGCCCGGCTGGGCAATGCCGCTTGGTGGGGAGGGCGGTTTGCAGCAGTGCGGGAAAGCCGCGAACGGTTCATTCGCCTTTGGCATTGCCTTTGGGGCTGAGGCGATAAGTTCCCGTCTTGGAGTCGTGGTAGACCTGAGGAGTGTTGTAGAGGCATTGATAGAGGACGTTGCGGAAGTTCTTGCTGGAGGTCTTGTAGCCGCTCTCGATGATCCTGTCGGAGAGATCGGCCAGCGAATAGCCCTCTTTGTGCTGGTCGAGCAAGCGGATGACGGTGTGTCTCAGCGAAACGGCATTGCGGCCGCGGGTCGAGACCCTGGGGGCACCGCTGGCTTTGGGGATGGTAGTTCCCCCTTGGAGATCCAGGATGCGGTGGGTGACTTCATCGAGTTCCTTTTGCAGCGTCTCCCGTTTGTCGAGAAGTGTTGCCAATTCCTGCTTGCGACGCGCAAGGATTTTTTCAAGCTCCGCCAAAGTGAGCTCGTCGGACGATCCGGCCATGTTTAGCCATACCTTACTAAGTTCAGGTGCCTGCCTACCCGATGGCTCACCACCCGAATCAAGCGACCCAAGGTCAATTGACGGATATGTCGAGCCGTTTCGATCTATTTCTGAACAGCGGTTTCGGCAGTTATCATTCGGGTGTGTGCATGGGGTGTTCGCAATGGCGAGCAGATCCCGGCAAAACCACCGAGGGAGATGACCTCGATGGAACGCCATGCACGGTGATGACCGTCTCAACCACAGTTCCATTTCCGATAGAAACCGGACTTCGACAGCGAAGCGATCCCGGTTTCTGATCGGCGTAGTAGAGACTAGCCGTAACTTAACAGAATTCAACCACGGGAGGTTCAAACCCAAGGAATCTGAAAAAATTGCGTGGGAACACGCAATTTTGCCTCCCTTAATCCGTTCGGGGGAACGTTGATGAACCGGGAGGATGATTGCTGATGCTAATGCCTGCCTGTCGGATGATCATTCGTTGGGGAAGCGAATTCTTCAAACCGCGGTCGGGCGAGTGTTGGAAGGCCACTATGGCTTTCCAATGGTTGAAGTGTCCGGGAGGATGTTTTTCGACCCCTTTCTGTCAATCCTCCGTCGGGCTGGTCAATCCTCAGTCGGGAATAATCGTCGTTCGCGGTTTCATTTTTTGCCAAGACGTTGCCTGGTTTCGGAGTCCGGACGAGAATGATTCATGGCGACGGAACTGGCGAGAGACTAAGCTCGTTGACACCAAAACATGCTGCGGTGCTTTTCTTCGCAGAGGTCACACAGGAGGATTTCTCGATGCTGTGCCAGACGGGAATGAGGGATCAAATGGGAAGATCGACGACATCCACGCCCGGTCGAGCGGGCCGATTTGCTCTTGTCCTGGCCTGCGCCATGGCGGCGTTCTCCGGGATCGAACGCGGGGACTGGCTGTCGGGTGAGGCACCTTCGGCGGGAGTGGTCCGGGCCGACGAGCCGACACCGCCGGATGCGCGGGAAAAAGAGTACTACGAGCTGATGAAGCTCTTTGTCGATTCGTTCGAGCAGGTTGAACGGAACTATGTGAAGCCGGTCGATCGCAAGGAACTGGTGGAAGCCGCCCTTCGCGGAATGCTCGCCGATCTCGATCCGTATTCTTCCTACATTGATCAGTCGGGGCTGGCGGAGTTCACGCAGCAGGTCGAGCAGGAGTTCGGGGGCATCGGCATTCAGGTGTCGCTCGATCCCAAGACCCGGCAACTGATGGTGATGACACCACTGCCGGGAACTCCCGCCTACAAGGCCGGGATCCGTGCTGGCGACCGCATTGTCTCGATCGCGGGGAAACCGACCGCCGAGTTCACCGATGGCAAGGAACTGGAATCGGCCATTCTGCTGATGAAGGGGAAGCCGGGCGAGATCGTCAAGTTGAGTGTCCTCCACGAGACCGAAGCGACGCCGGTGGAACTGGAAGTTGAGCGGGCCATCATCCGCACACCCTCGGTATTGGGTGACAAGTACAACGAGGATGGCAGCTGGTCGTTCTTCCTCGACGGTCTCGACAAGGTGGCTTATGTCCGCCTGTCGCAGTTCGGCCGCAACAGTGCCGACGAAATCAAGAAGACCTTGGCCGACCTGGAAAAGGCGGGCATGAAGGGGCTGATTCTCGACCTCCGGTACAATCCCGGTGGCCTGCTGACCGCCGCCACGGAGATCGCCGACATGTTCCTCGACAGCGGGGTGATTGTCAGTACCCGTGGCCGCAACACCGAAGAGCAGGTCTTCAAAGCCCGCAAAGGGGGAACCTTCAAGGATTTCCCCGTGGTCGTGCTGATCAACCGTTTCAGTGCCTCCGCCAGCGAAATTCTGAGCGCGGCCCTGCAGGATCACGAGCGGGCGGTCATCATCGGCGAACGTTCCTGGGGCAAGGGGAGCGTCCAGAACGTGATCAATGTCGATGGCGGCAAGAGTGCCCTCAAGCTCACAACGGCCAGCTACCACCGGCCCAGCGGCAAGAACATCCACCGCTTCCCCAACTCCAAGGAATCCGACGAGTGGGGCGTGAAACCGAACGACGGCTACGAGGTGAAGATCACGCCCGAGCAGATGCAGAAGTATCTCGAGTACCGCCGCCTCCGCGATGTCCTGCGGAAGGAGGCCGGCGCGAGCACCTTCGAGGATCCGCAACTTGCGAAGGGAGTGGAGTACCTCAAGTCCAAGATCGCCGAGGGGACTGCGGACAAGCCGGAAGCGGACAAGCCGGTGGGCGACAAACCCGCCGTGGAAAAACCGGAAGCCGCCGACGCCAAGAAGCCTTAGTGATCTTCTCTCCGTGGAAATGACTGCCGCATGTTTCGTTGATGGAAGGTGGAGTGTCGTTGTCTGACCTGGCCCAACCCGCCGCTCAGTCGGCTTCTTCGGGAGCCGTCGCGGGTTCCGCCGGGTATCTGCTGGCTCTGGAATCCTCGTGCGACGAGACAGCGGCGGCGGTGATCGATGATCGCCGCCAGGTGCTGTCGAATGTCGTGGCCAGCCAATTTGAACTCCACCGCCGGTTCGGTGGTGTGGTGCCGGAAATGGCCTCGCGGGCGCACGTCCAGCAGATCCTCCCCGTCATCGACGAGGCGCTCCAGAAGGCCGGAATTCGGCTGAATGACCTGACGGCCATCGCTGTGGCGACCACGCCCGGGCTGGTGGGATCGCTGCTCATCGGATTAACGGCGGCCAAGACGTTGGCCTGGAGCCTGGGAATCCCGCTGGTCGCGATCGATCATCTCCAGGCCCACATCTACGCCTGCCAGTTGGCATTGCGGGAAACGCAGGCCGACGACGTCTCGATCTATCCCTGCGTTGGCATGGTTGTCAGCGGTGGGCACTCGAATCTGTATGCGTGCGCGTCACCAGTAGACTTCGAACTTCTGGGGGCGACGACCGATGATGCCGCGGGGGAAGCGTTCGACAAGGTCGCCAAGGTGCTCGATCTGGGCTTTCCCGGCGGCCCCGCCATTGAACAGGCGGCCAAATCGGGAAAGGCGAATGCCTTCGCCTTTCCTAGGACGTTCCTCAATGAAGAGCGGTTGGACTTCAGCTTCAGTGGCTTGAAGACCGCCGTGTTGTATGCGGCGATGGGGATTCACGGCGCGAGGGTGCAACCGCCGCCGCTGGATGACGCCCGCCGGGCCGACCTGGCCGCCAGTTTTCAGGCGGCGGTCGTCGATATCCTCGTCGCCAAGGCGGTGCAGGCACTGAAGCGGACGGGCTACAAGTCGCTGTGCGTGGGGGGGGGAGTAGCGGCGAACCAGGCTTTCCGCGAGAAGTTGGAGCAGGCGGAGCGGAAGTCGCGGTTCACGCTGCACATCGCGCCACGGGAGTATTGCACCGACAACGCGGCGATGGGCGGATTGGGTTGGGAACTGGTCGAGCGAGGCCGTTTGGCACCCTTGGATCTCGATGTGATCCCCGGCCTGATCCGGACTCCCACCGCGAGATGAACGTGCCGTTCTGCCTGTGACCGTCAATTGCGGACGAGTTGCCGCATGATGTGTAGGAAACCCAGTGTGAGAGCCGCGTTGGGCAGCCACACGGCCCACATGGGGTCGACTTTGCCGACTTTGCTCATGTTCTGGGAGAGCATGGAAAGCGGGTAGTAGACGACGAGGATCGGCACGAAGCAGAAGAGGAAACTGGTCAGGAACTGATTCTTCGCCATGTAGACCGCGAAGGGTGCACCGATGAGAACGAAGAAGAAGCACCCGCAGGCCATCGAGAATCGGTTGTAAAGTTCGGTCGTCAGTTTGAGACCGCGATTGCGCTCCTCCTCGACCTGATGTCGGCTGACAGCGAAGTCCTTGTCGCCGAAACGGTCGAAGTCGCCCGAGGCGAGAATCAGGGCTGCTTCAATGGCGAGCTGCCGGGTGGCTTGGGCATCGCCGCTGGCCATCGCGCGGGTTTCCGCCAGGATCTCGCGGGAGGTCAAATCGCGTGATTTGGCTTTCTGGCTGCGATTGGGGAGCGGGAATTCGCGGGCATCGTATTTGAAGCGGACCCGTGTGTTTGCGGCATCCGGCAGGCTGATATAGCCATCCGTGAATTCCATGACGACGACATCGCGATCGAGATCGAATCGTAATTTCGCCTGTTTGGCTTGAACGGTCACGGGTTTGTTGCCGCTCATATAGCGGAAGGTGGGCATGAAGAGGGTGCGGTCGCGGACATCCATCACCGTGATCGAGAGTCCCTGGTCGCGCAGGTTCAACTGGTTCTGCGCCTTGAGGACATCGAAGAAGATGTCTTCGACGGCCATCGCGATCGTGCGCTGGATCCGCTTCATCGACCAGGGGATCATCTGGTCGGTGATCACCAGTGTGGCGACGCTGAGGATCGCGCCGACAAAAAAGGCGGGCCAGAGGACGGAGAGAATGTGAATCCCCGCCGCTTTGGCGGCGATGATCTCCTGATCGCCCGAAAGCCGGCCATACACCACGCAAACCGTCAGCAGCAATGCTGTGGGGATGGTGAAAGGGAGGAGTGTGGGGATGACGAAGGGGAGGATCTGCAGGATCTGAACCGGCCCCAGACCGTGCTCTTTGGCCTCGACGTACACGCCCGCGAAGACCAACAGCAGCGTGAAACCGGCCACGCTGACGGCGAAGACGCGCAGCAGGTCGACCAGGATGTATCGCTGCAGCAGCGGCATCACGGTCGCCATACTCCCGAAGGCATCAGTGTTTCACACTCCATTGTCCTGTGGGGTTTAAGTGAAATGGGAGGAAATAGTCAAGAAGGATTTGCGTTCCCTGCTGTGGGAACAGGGTTGTGGGTTCTGTCGACTGCGCGTTTGGTAATGCCGACTTCGAGACGATCCTTGAGGAATGAAGTTTTTGTGTTGGAGAGTGCTGGCGGAATGAGTCGATGGATTTACAAGCGGTCGAATATCAAGTTCAGATGCCCGACCCATTGCCTGCGTGGACGATTGATCATCGCCCATGGGCCGTTGTCTTTCGCCAAGTGAGCTTGATCATGGACAATCTGCGAATGCTTCTCGGTGACGATGCCACGGCCCTCGTGCTGTGCGCGGCGGGCTTGGGGTTGGGGCTGCTGGCACTGCAACTGGCGGGTTGGTTCCGATCCACCGGCGTGGTCGAATCCCAGTCCGAGGAGGCCTGGCAGCTTCCAGCGGATCTGCTCCCCGTGGTGGCGGGCGAGAATATCCGCCGGTCGGAAGCGACTTGGCACGACAAGGCCGCCTGAGGCGAGTCTGTGCCCGCTTTTTTGGCCAGCCGACGGGCTTTGCACCCACGGAACCGGCCGGTGATTGACGACGCCACTGAGCGAGTGCAAAGGTCCACCATGAATCTGATTCGGTCGGAGTATGTCTCGGATCCCGATTATGAGGAACTGATCGCGGACTTCGTCTCCGCGATGCCGGAACGGGTGGCGGAACTCCTGACCGCTATCGAGGGACGAGATTTCGACGAACTCAAGCGAAAAGCCCATCAGCTCAAGGGGGCGGGAGGCGGATACGGCTTTCCCGAAATGACGACCATCGCTGCTCAGGTCGAATCGGCTTGCCGGGAAAATCGGATTCCCGATGTGCTCGACCAGACAGCGGCTCTAGTGGACTATTTGCGCCGGGTTTCGGTCTGAGTCCGCCCAGTTCCAGGCTTCCGCACGTCGCGAGGATCCGGATTCGGCGTCTCTTATTCTTCTGCGTCCGCTGTCTTCTGCGCTCCATGCCGAGCCTCCCATTCCCCCCGAATTAGGAAGGGTGCCAGCTCCAAGAGTCAGTTTTGGCTTGCAACAAGCTCAAAGCCAGTGGAGCATGCTGTTTCGGCGATCCAGAGGGTCTCCGTGGGATTCGCGAGAATTTGGCAAAGTGTCCTTCGCCTTTGGCACCTAGGCAATACAACGGGATTGAATACATCTGGTGGTCGACAATGGCTTTTCCGGCGAGATTGCGTCGTCTGCCTTTTCGCCCCGCTGGCTTTGATTTCTGATCCCGAGCAACAGTCTCCGCACGAAAAAAGGAATTGTCGATGTCACGTCCAGGCCAAGTCTTCGGAATGTTGTGTTGTCTCGCTGTGGGGCTGTCAGTAGGCCTGTGCTGGCAGGGGAGTGTGAGCCGGATCTCCGCTCAAGACGAACAGTTCGAGGCCCCTTCCGAAGACACGGCCAAGAAAATTGTGGTGGCTTACGACTCGATGCGGGCCGCCATGGAAGGGCTCAAGCAGGAGCAGAAGTACGTTCCCGCGACCAAGTCGTTGAACCCCTACAGCGTGATGGTTGGCGGCTTGGATGTGGTGGCCGATCTGGAATCAGGCCGGGGAGTTGATCCCTACACGTTCGCCGGCTTGTATGCGGGTGATGCCACCGACGAGATCGCCGCCCAATTGACCAAGGATGAAGACGGCCGCCTGCTCTACAAGAACCGTGTCATTCGCATGTATCCGATTTCCCGCTTCAAGAAGCTGGAAGGCCAGCGGATCACACTCACCAGCGGCCGCCCCGGCGCCCCGTCGGAAACCGCCACCCCCTGATTCGTGCAGGGAGGCCGCATGGTTCCGCCGCAAGAACAGATCGCAGGGATGACGCACCGGAAGGTGGTCGAAATAGGGCCTGATGGCCATCCCAGGATCGTGCTGATTCCCGAAAGCGACTACGACCAGATCCCACGCCTTCGCATCCTGTCCGCGTTCGACATTTTCTGCATCGTGACGTTTTGGACTATTTTCCAGTTGGAAGCGGCCCTTGTCGTGCTCCATCTGGCGGGACACAAGTTCGGTGGACAGAAGCTGGCCGCCGAGGTGTTCTTGCTCCTGTCTGCACTTTCCATCTGGTTGTTCTACCAGTTCGTCGCCAAGCACCAGCTGAAGCGGCTCAAGAAGGGCAACGTGAAGTTGATCGAGAGGAGATGGCAGGATCGACTGATGTTGTTCTACTTCGGTTTTTCGATCACCGCCTGGTGCATCGGACTCCCCGTGTTCTTTGCGATGACCCAATGACCCCTGTGCGGTCACGGGGGCACAATCCCCGGTTCGGGTTGTGCGGATTGCATGGCTCATTCGTGGCGAGGTAATGGAAATCACGCCTTGTCGAACGCTCCGCCGATGTTCCCGACGATGACGGGGGACTCGGATTGCGCCGAGGGATCGCGATTTTTGCCGACTTGCCACCAAGAACCGGGAAGATTTTTCTTCAAACGCGTCGGTGGGGGGAGGTAGACTTTGTGGATCAGGAAAGCTGTTCGCCGTCCGGCGGTTCGCCCGGCGGTCCCATCTTGAAGATTCGGCCAGAAGTTCCGGAAAGCTCATATATGCATTTCCTCTCTCAGCGTCAGTGGTCACGACTGGTGCTTGCCGCTCTGCTCACCGGTTCGGCTCCACTTCCGATGTTGTCGGCCGCCGACGAAAAGGCCGCTCTGACATCGCTTCAAGTTGCTAATGCTCCGGTCGCCAAGCCGGTTATCGTCAAGGCCCAGGTTCTCCAGCAGTCGGATGCCACCGGAGCCAACTACTCCGCGATCGCGCTCCGGGCGAAGGAACTTCCCGCCGTCGCGGGATCGCAGGAAGTCGTGATTCTCGTCGATACCTCCGCCAGCCAGGTGGGAGCCTATCGCACGGGGGCTCTGGGTCTGGTGGGTGAACTCCTCAAATCGCTGCCTGCCGAAACAAAGGTTCGTGTCGCTGCCGTCGACTTGCAAATCGAGCCGTTGATGGCGGGCTTCGCCACGCCCGGTTCGCCCGAATCGTCGGCTGCGTTGGATCAGCTCAAAGCGCGAACCCCCTTGGGTGCGACAAATCTTCCCTCCGCGCTGGATGAGGCGGCCACCTGGTTCGCCGGCAATGGCCCGCGTCACATTCTGTACATCGGCGATGGGAACAGCACGGCGGAATTCGTCTCGCTGGGCCGCTTCCAATCGACCCTGGAATCGCTCGACAAGAATCAGGTCGCCGTGCACAGCTATGTGCTGGGGCCCAAGTTCAACGGCAAGATGATCGGTTCTTTGTCGCAGCGGACTGGCGGGGCTCTCTGGTGTGCCGCCGCCGATGTCCCTTCGCAGGATGCGGTGAAGGTGGCTACGAGTTTGCTCGCACCCATTCTGCGTGTGAGTGAAGTGATCCCCGAGGGGGATTTGAGCCTGCAGCTGATCCCCTCGCATGGCCTCCCCCTGCGAACCGATCGGGAAACGGTTTATCTGGGCCTCGGTGCGGTGAATGGCACCGAGATCACCGTTCGCGGGAATGCGGGCGGAGTTGAAACGACCCAGAAGTTTGAAGTTTCGCAAATGGGTCGATCTTCGGCCTTCCTCCCTTCGTTCGTGCGGCAGGTGGTTGCGGAGGGGGGCTTGACCAACTCCCTCGCCGGTTTGGAAGCCGTGGGGCTGGCCAGCAGCGAGTTTGAAGAAGGCGCCAAACTTCTGGCGGCCCGCGCCGAACAAGCAGCCCGGCAAGGGGATCGCCAAGTGTTGGCCCAGGTGGCCGCCCAGGCTGATTTCCTGTCAATCCAAAGTGCCGCGATCCAGCGGATCGTGGACGAGCAGAACAAGTCACAAATTGCAGCGAAGACCGTCGCCCAGACGGAAACCGAATCGACAGACGCCCCCTTGGTGGAGCGAACGGTTCCCGGGCAGGGGCCATCCCTTCTGGACGAGCGTGAGCAGTTGATTCGCGTGCAGGCGGAGAAACTTCGCCAGCAGGTCAGTTCGACCGTGCAGTTCGCCCGTTCCGCCGTTGATTCCGGTGCGGCTCTGGATGAACTCAAGCGCAGCCTCACTTCGGTGCGTGCGGCGATCGATATCAATGCCGACGAGCGGATCCGCTTGGAACGCGTGCTGGCGTCAGAGATTCTGGCCACCACGAACCGCATCGAGAAGGAGAACCTGGATCGCGTCCGCAATCTGGAACGCTCCGCCCAACTGGAAGCCCAGCAGCGGCTGGTTGAGCAGTCGATCCTGGATGAGGATCGGTTGGCGAACTTGATCGACCGGATTCGGGCTCTGATGAACGCCGGTCGTCATGGCGATGACGCCGCGTTCGCCGAGGCGGAAGCCGTGGCCCGTGTCGCGACCGATCTGCGGCCGGACAACGGAGCCGCCGCCGCCGCCTTGTTCAATGCGGAAGCCGCGACCCAGCTTCGCCGGGCGTTCCGCCTGCGATCCCGCCGGGCGGACATGTTCCTCGAGACGCTCTACCAAGTCGAACTTTCGCACATTCCATTCCCGGACGAACCTCCCGTGGTCTTCCCGCCAGCGGAAGTTTGGAAGGCCCTGAGCGAACGCCGTCGGCGTTACCAGTCGGTCGATCTACGTCAGAACAGCCCCAATGAACAGAAGATCCTCTCGGCACTCGACCAACCCACGGAAGTCGAGTTCATCGACACTTCTTTGAAGGATGCCCTCGACTTCATTGAGGATCTCCACAAGATCGAAATCTGGATCAACGAAGCCAAGATCATGGAGGAGGGGATCGCCACCGATCAGCCCGTCAATCTGCAGCTTTCGGGTGTAAGTCTGCGGAGTGCGCTGCGGTTGATGCTCGAACCACTTCAGCTGACCTATGTCATTCGCAACGAAGTGATGGAGATCACGACCCTCACCGATGCGGAAACGGCTCTTTCAACACGTGTCTACCCGGTCGCCGATCTGGCCGTGCCCATCCAGTCGTTCTACAGTGCGGGTGGTGTGGGTGGCGGCAACAACGGGATGCAGAACGGTGGTCAACAGAACGGTATCGGCAATGGCCAGCAGGGCGGTGGTGGCTTTGGTGGCGGCGGTCAACAGGGCGGGATTTTCAGTCTGCCTGTCGAGCCTCTCCCCGCAGCGGTAAAAAAAAACCGCTAGAGCCAAGTGAAGCCAGCCGGTCTGGCGAGACGGGGAAGAATGCCCGCGTCTCGTCAGCGGGGAAGTTCAGCCGAAATCCCACTGTCGTGTCTCAGTCTGGTCGTTCGCTTCGGATCCCTTGTCAAAAGAACAAATCCGAGAATCCACCGGCTGCGACTTCGAAGGTAATGCCCGTCAAGTCGCCAGCGGAATGGGATCAGTTCATCGCCGAAAAATCGCCCAAGCCGGAGGTGGTTCGGGAACTGGTTACCAGCTTCTCCACGACGGGGCAGCATGCCTCCTCAATTGGGTTAATTGAGGCCTCCATCCGCGCGGGTCAGGTGCAGCCTTGGATGCATGAGGTGTTGGCGCTGGCCATGCAACTCGACGGCCGGCCCAAGGCCCAGATCGAGCGGGTCATGCTGTCGAGCATCGATGTCGGCAGCGGAGATGTCGCTTCGCTCGCCTTTCTCGCCACCTACTTCGCCCGGTTGGATCGACCCGAGAGGGCGCTTTCGCTGCTCGACCAAGCGGTTCGAATCGACCCCCACCGCCAGGAGCTTTACCTTCTGGCCACGAAGGTCGCCCAGTCCAGCCAATCCTGGGACACCATCCTCTGGAGTGCTCCGGGGCTGCTGGAAACCTCTTGGGGAAGCGACCGCCAAGAGATGGTCAAGCTGGCGGATGCGGCGGCCAACGAGGCGGAAGCTGCTTTCCGCAAGCAAGGGAACGACTTCGCCGCCGACCGACTGCGGCGAATCATGGATCAAGCGCGGGGGTGCGATCTCCAGGTGAAGGTGGAGTGGAACGGCGCGGGGGATGTCGATCTTCTGATCGACGAGCCTGGCGGCGCGGTCTGCTCGCATGAGACCCCCCGCACTCCGGGAGGGGGACATCTTTCCCGCGATGGTTTTGGCCCCCGGCAGGAGAACTGCCACGAGGAGTATGTCTGTCCCCGTTCATTCGCGGGCGAGTACCGCATCCGCATCCGGCATGTTCAGGGAGACATTGTCGGCAAGCGGGTCGTGGTCACGATCTCGAAGAGGGTGGGCTTGCCCGATGCCGAGGAAACCACGCGGACTGTCGTGCTGGGCAAGGACGATCAGGAACTTCGGGTCATGATGCGGGATGGTCGTCGTCGGGAAGCGGCGGCGGTACCGGATGCCACCTCGCGGAAGGCCCGGCGTGCGACGACATCCGGCAATACCATCCTCGCGGAACTTAAGGGGCACACCCCTCCCGCCAAGGAGCTTCCGCCCTTGGCCCAGATTGGAAATCCCAACGGCAACGGGAGTGCCGTGGGAGTCGGCGTTTCGGCCATCGCCCCGCAGGTGAGTTCGATCGCCGAAGGGGTGTCGCTGTCGGCTCTCGCCGTCGTTTCGGGCGATCGGCGCTATGTCAGGCTCACACTGCAACCCAGCTTTACGGCCATTCGCGACGTGATCCAGTTCAGCACGGCAAGCGGCCCCCTGGGCAATTGATCGCAGTGCGTGGCGGGCCGTCTCCCGACATCTATTGCAGGGTGTGGCTCTTTCGATCGATCAAAACTGCTTGAGGAACCTGAGGTCGTTCTCGTAGAAGAGCCGGATGTCGTCGATGCCGTGCCGCAGCATGCAGAAGCGGGCGATGCCGAGGCCGAACGCGAAGCCGGTGATCACCTCGGGATCGTAGCCGACGTTTCGCAGCACGTTGGGATCGACCATGCCGGCACCCCCCAGCTCGAGCCAGCCACCTTTCCAGCGGACATCGACTTCGACCGAAGGCTCCGTGAAGGGGAAGAACGAGGGGCGGAAGCGGATCTCGACATCCTCCCCCAGGTAGGCGGCGGCGAACATTTTGAGCACGCTCTTGAGCGTCGCCATCGTCACCCCTTCGCCCACCATGAGTCCCTCCATCTGGTGGAACATCTGGTGGTGGGTGCGGTCGATCTCGTCGGGACGGTAGACGCGACCCACCGAGACGATCCGCACCGGCGGCTTGGTCCGCTCCATGACGCGGATCTGCACCGTGGACGTCTGGCTGCGCATGAGGATGGGCTGGCCGTTCGCCGTCTTCGCCGCCGCCAGATAGAAATTGTCGAGCGGGTCGCGGGCCGGATGATCCAAAGGAATGTTCAGCGCGTCGAAGTTGTGGTACTCGTCTTCGAGTTCCGGGCCGTCATCGACCGTGAAGCCGAAGCGGCCGATGATTTCCTTGAATTCGTTGATCGTCTGCGTGATGGGGTGCTCCCGGCCAATGGCCGGAAGATTACCGGGGAGCGTGACATCGAAGTCGCGGGGCAGGCTTTCCGGACGGGAAAGCTCCTCCACCCGGCTGTCGAAGAGTTGGGTGACGCGGGTCTTCATCTCATTGAAGGCCTGGCCGACGGCGGGGCGATCGGCGGGAACCGCTTTGCCCAGCTCGCTTTGCAGATCCTTGAGGCGTCCCTTGCTCTTGCCGAGAAAGACGATGCGAACCTGTTCGAGATCGGCGACGGACTTCGCGCTCCGGATGGCGTCGCTGGCTTCCTGCTCGAACGCGGCGAACGCCTGAAGGGCTGGGCTCATGAGTCAATCACCTGGGACGCGTGGAAAGAAGCCAACCATCAACAACAAAAGGGGGCTGTGGATCATCCACGCCCCCTTTGCGAATCCCGGCTTTCAAGACAGAACGATTTCTCGTCGTCTCGCATCAGCCGCCAATCAAGCGGAATCAACTAAACAGCGGCCACTTTCCGGCCCAGGTTGACGTTGTTGCTCTTGAGGGCGGAGCGAACGAGGTTGGCCACTTCGTCGAAGACGGCGGGGTGGTGAATCGCCAGCTCGCTGAGCGACTTGCGGTTGAGCTTGATACCAGCCAGATCGAGGCCGTTGATGAACCGACTGTAGGAGATACCACGCATCTGCGCGGCAGCTGTGATACGGGTGATCCAGAGCGAGCGGAAGTCACGCTTGCGTACGCGGCGATCGCGGAACGCGAAGCAGCGGTTGCGAACCAATGTTTCTTTGACAAGGCGGATCTGCTTGCTGCGGCCGCCGACCTGGCCACGAGCCTCACGGAAAAGACGCTTGTGCGATTTATGTCGTGCGACGGCGAAGCTGATACGCATGATGACCTGTCGTGGAAAAACTGGTGAGGCAAGAAGGACGTCTGACTTGAGCGAACAGGCGATGCTGTTTAACCGACTGTGTTCAGCTCAAGAGTTTGAAACGGTTGGAACGTGAGTCTAGAGGCAGGGGCGCAGACCTTCGATGATGGTCTTCGCGTTGGGCCCGGTGAGCACGTTATCGAGACGAAGGTGCCGCTTGCGGTTACCGCTCTTATGGGAGAGCAAGTGGCCACGATAAGCACTGCGATGCTTGGCCTTGCCGGAGGCGGTGACCTTGAATCGCTTCAGCATTCCCTTGTGAGTCTTCTGCTTGGTCATGATTCATCTCAATCGAGAATGCAGTTTCACAGTTCGAAGGCCAGCCGCACCCATCGGTGCATTCCAGCCACAACGATTTGCCAAATATTCTTTCGGAGCGGCAGTATAGTTGACGCCGCCGCCAAATTTCCAGCGAACGACGAAATCCCGGTCGAAGCTCATCCCCGCTTTCGCAGCGTGTGGAGAGGAGTGCTCTCTCAGTCCGGCGCGACATCGAAATCACGCCCGATCTTGCAGGGAGATTGTCGGCGTAAAGGATATTCCGGAGAGGGCTTACGACTTGGGTGCCAGCACTGCGATCATATTGCGGCCACCTTCCAGCTTGGGCATTTGCTCCACTTTGCAGAACTCCTGCAACTGCTGGATGATGTTGGCGAGAATCTCCTTGCCCCGGTCATGGTGGGCATTTTCTCGTCCGCGGAAGATGATGTTGAGCTTCACCTTGTCCTTCTGGGAAAGGAATTCCTGGGCCTGCTTGACCTTGAAGGCGATGTCGTGCTCGCCGGTCTTAGGCCTCAGACGGATTTCCTTGATCTGAACCTGATGCTGCTTGGCCGAGTTGGCGTGCTTCTTTTTCTGTTCGTATTTGAACTTGCCGTAATCCATGATGCGGCAGACCGGAGGCCGCTCGCCCGGTGCCACCTCGACAAGATCCATCCCCGCCTCCAAAGCCACTCGCATGGCTTCGGACGTCGGAATCACTCCCAACATCTTCCCTTCGTGATCGACCACCCGAATGGGGGACAAGCGGATCTGGTCATTGATACGATGCGTCGTTTCGATTGCCGTAATCTCCAGTGGTGAAATAAGTTATACTGATCGGTGAACCGACGTGTCCGGGTGCCCACCATGTTGCATGATGAGCGCGGCGGCCCTCGTTCCGATGACACGCGATTTGCCCGAATCTCTTGTTTATACCGGAAATCGTATCGAGTCAACAAGTTGCCGCAATTCAGCGACCTGATTTTGACACGAAGGTCTTTGCCGGACGGAGCCGACATTCTCCGGTTGGATCATGTTGCATCAATAAAACATGATGCGTTGCCGCAGTGATATCGCATCGCACGGTGAAAGGCGAGTGGCCTCTGGAGACAGATTGCAGCGAACGGATTACTTCGCCGCCTTACCGGAGGGTGGGGAACTGGTGTTCGCTGGTGACGCACCCGCCGCCGGGGTCTCTTTGACCGCTTTCAGCTTGTCGCGCAGCACATCGCGGCTGTGGGCCACCATGCTGACCACGCGGATGGCTTTCTTCCCCTTCACCGCACCCGGCTTCGCCATGAACATGGGGCAGCCTTCCACCACGACTTCCAACCCGTCTTCACGCGGGTGCTCCGTCATGATGACGTCACCCACCGCCAGATGGGCCAAGTCACGGGCGGTGAGGGTGGTGTGGGCCAGGTTCACAATGAGTTTGACCGCCGCCTTCGAGAGGCCGTCCTCCAGGATCACCCTCTGGCGGGCATCGAGTCCCTTCTTCTGGTAGGCCGACCACGTATCCGCCGACAACTTTCCCGAGAGCGGCTCGATGGTGTTGAACGGGATGCACAGGTTCATGATTCCCCGAACCTCGCCCATCGTGATCTCGAAGCTGACCAGCACGATCACTTCATTGGGGGGGACGATCTGCACCAGTTGCGGATTGCTTTCAATCTGCGACACCCGCAGGCCCAGGTTGCAGACGTTGTGCCACGCACTCTCCAGCCCCTGGATCACCAGTGCCGTGATGCGGGAGACGAGCTGCAGTTCGATCTCGGTGAGGGGCCGACTGGGGATGCTGGGGATGCTTTCCTTCCCGCCGCCCAGCAGCCGGTCGACGATCGGGAAGATGATCGAAGGGCTGAGATCGAGGATCAGGTGCCCTTCCAATCCCTTCGATTCCAGCAGATTGAAGCACGTCGGGTTTTCGAGGCTGAAGACGAATTCGCTGTAGGTCAGCTGGTCGACGCTGATCAATTTGACTTCGACGATCGCCCGGAGCATCCCCGAAAGGGCCGCCCCGAACTCCCGGCTGAACCCCTCATGCAGCGCCTGGAAGGCCCGCATCTGCTCCTTGCTGACACGCTCGGGGCGTTTGAAGTCGTACACGCTGATCTGCGGGCCGCTATCCCGTCGACGAACGGGCGTGGGCGAAATCGACGGAGGGCCAGAGGCCGCTCCAATGGTCGAGCGCGGCGCGGGATCGAGAGCGGCGAGAAGTGTTTCCACTTCCGACTGGCTGAGCACGTCGCCCATGTTGAATCTCCACTTCCTTGTATAGATTCAGGCTTGTCGAGAATCAGATTTGCTTGTCGAGAGTCAGGCTTGTCCGGGAATCATTTCTGAGGAAAACAAGGCGAAATCGCTTCGCCTCTGCCGCCGCATTCAACCACGGATCTGGCCAGATCCTTTGACCACGTATTTGTAACTCGTCAATTCCTTGAGCCCGCACGGGCCGCGGGCGTGGAACTTGTCGGTGCTGATGCCGATCTCGGCCCCCAGGCCCAATTCGCCACCATCGTTGAACCGCGTGCTGGCATTGACCATCACGGCCGCCGAATCGACCTGCGTGACGAACGCCTGCGAAGCCGCATAGTCGTTGGTGACGATGGTTTCCGTGTGATGCGAGCCGTTGGCCTCGATGTGGGCGACCGCCTCTTCGAGTGAATCGACCACCTTGCACGAGATGATCATGTCGAGATACTCGGTTCGATAGTCGGCATCGCTCGCGGGCTTGGCTTCCGGCAATGCCGCGCAGGTTCTCGGGCAGCCGCGAACCTCGAGCTTCCGCCGCTCCATGAGTTCGCCGATCCGGGGAAGGAACTTCACTGCAATCTCGGCATGAATCAGCACGCATTCCGCCGCGTTGCAGACGCCGGTCCTCTGGCACTTGCTGTTTTCCAGGATCCGGAGGGCCATCTCGATGTCCGCCGAAGCATCGACGTAGACATGGCAAATGCCGTCGTAGTGTTTGAGGACGGGCATGGTCGCCTCGGCGACAACCCGTTCGATCAGCGACTTTCCGCCCCGGGGAATGACCACATCGATCAATGTATGGAGCTTGAGCAATTCGCCCACGACATCGCGCTGGGGCGTGTTGACGAGCTGGACAATCGCGGGAGGTAATCCGGATTCCGCCATCGCCGACTGCACGATCTCGCCCAACCGGGTGTTCGAGTGGATCGCCTCCTTGCCCCCTCGCAGAATGACGGCGTTGCCGCTTTTGAGGCAGAGGGCGGCGGCGTCGGTGGTCACGTTGGGCCGGGATTCGTAGATGAACAGCACCACGCCCAGCGGCACCCGCACACGCTGAACCTGCAGGCCGTTCGGACGGACGGAGCCGTCGATCACCTCGCCGACGGGGTCGGGCAGGGCGGCGACTTCCTCGACGGCTTTGGCCATCGCCTCGATGCGGTCGGTCGTCAGCCGCAGGCGGTCGATCGCCGCCGCGTTCAGGCCCAGTTCCGGAGCAGCGGCGACATCCTTGGCGTTGGCTTCGAGCAGGGAAGCGGTCTGGCTCCGCAGCGCGTGGGCGATCGCCACGACGCCGCGATTCCGCCGGGCGGGTGAGACGCTTCTCAAAGCGATCGAGGCCGCCCGACCCATCTGACCGAGCTCTGCGGCATACGCGTGCCAGGACATGACAATCCGTTTCCCGTGGGATTCCAGCGAAAGTTTAAACCGGAATCATCCCGTAAATGGGGGAATTGGTCAATTCCGGCGCATCAGTCAGGAGCGGTGTTCGAATTACCCCCCGCCCATTCCGATGGGAGAGGGCCGGGGTGAGGGCGGGTTCGCGCCTATCGGACGAGCAATCCGGAAAAAGCTTCATCGCACGCCGCTTGGCCTCCTAGGGAACACGGTTTGGCTCGCCATATCGCTCGGGAAGACCCTCACCCGGCACTTCGTGCCACCCTCTCCCACGAAGACGTGGGCGAGGGTTGAATTGCTCCCTTCCCTCCTTCTCCCCCGACTCTGGCTTCCCCGCTTCCCCACTCCTGCTTTACAATCCCGCGCCACCGGCCGTCATCAAGGACAGGCCGCGTTCCCGTTATTTCAAGGATGTCCGTCGTGCGCTGGTCCCAGTCATTCATTCCCACGCTCAAAGAGATTCCTTCCGACGCCGAGATTCCCAGCCATCAGCTCATGCTGCGGGCCGGTTATGTCCGTCAGCTCATGGCCGGGGCCTACACCTATCTGCCCCTGGGCTGGCGTTCGATCCGCAAGATCGAGGCGATCATACGTGAGGAGATGGACGCCACCGGCGCTCTCGAAATGTTCATGCCCGCTTTGCAGCCGATCGATCTCTTCGAACGGACCGGCCGCAAGGAGGCCTTCGGCAACGTCCTCATCAACTTCAACATCAAGCGGCAGAACCATCAGGTTCATCTGGCGCTCGGGCCGACGCATGAAGAGGTCGTCACCGATCTCATGTCGCGGCATATCAGCAGCTACCGCCAACTGCCGATGACCGTCTACCAGATCCAGACCAAGTTCCGGAACGAGGAACGCCCCCGCTTCGGCGTCCTGCGCACCAGCGAATTCCTCATGAAGGACGCCTACAGCTTCCATTCGACGGTGGAATCGCTGGGCGACACCTACCAGCGGATCTATCGGGCCTATTGCCGCATCTTCGCCCGTTGCGGTTTGGAGTATCTCCCGGTGGAAGCCGAGAGCGGCCCCATCGGCGGCGACGCCTCGCACGAGTTCATGGTTCCCGCCGACAACGGGGAAGACCAGATCGTCTTCTGCCGCAAAACGCGCTACGCGGCCAACCTCGAGCGGGCCGAGACCGGCCGCACGCGGGCCGCCGCCCAGCCGGTGGATGCCGCTTTGCCACCCTCGGAAGAGCTGCATACCCCCAACGTGGGGAGCATCGACGCCCTGTGCCGGTTGCTCAAGTGCGAAGCGACGCAGCTCATCAAGACGTTGATCTTCGTGGCCGACGGCGCACCGGTGGCGGTGCTGCTGCGGGGTGATCACGAGGCGAACGAAGGGAAGATTCGCCGCGCCCTGGGAGTCACTTCGCTGGAAATGGCCGATGCGGCCACGGTCTTCAAGGTGTCGAGCGCACCGATTGGTTTCGCAGGGCCGGTGGGTTTGAAGTGCCGGTTCATCGCGGATCACGACATTCCGTTGGTGGTCCCCGCCGTCGTCGGGGCCAACGCAGAGGATTATCACATTGCGAACGTCGTCCTGGGCCGCGATTTCGAGTTGCCGAAGACCGCCGACGGTTTGTACGAAACCTTCGACCTGCGCAACGCCGCCGCCGGTGATCCCAGCCCTCGCGGCGAAGGGACGCTGGAACTGGTGCACGGGATCGAAGTGGGCCACGTCTTCAAACTGGGGACGAAGTACAGCGTTTCGCTGAACGCCACCTTCGACGACGAAGCCGCGACGCGGCAGCCGCTGATCATGGGCTGCTACGGCATCGGCGTGAACCGGATCCTCGCTTCGATGGCGGAGACGAAGTTCGACGCCAACGGCCTCGTTTTGCCGCTGTCGATCGCCCCCTATTCGGTGGTGATCTCGCCGATCGGTGTGAACGACGCCGATGTCGATCAACTGACGGCCCAGTTGGAGCAGGAACTGACCGCCGCCGGAGTTGATCTTCTCGTGGACGACCGCGACCAGCGTCCCGGCGTGAAGTTCAAGGACGCCGACCTGATCGGCATACCCCTCCGCGTGGTCATCGGCGGCAAGGGCCTCAAGGAGGGCCTCATCGAACTCAAATGGCGCCACCTCCCCGAAGCCTCGAAGATCCCCGTCGCCGGAGCGGCCAGCACGATCCTCGAACAACTCGCCACCCGCCGAGCGGAGGAAGCCGCGAACGTGCCGAGTTAACCCTCGCCGTTAGTCACGGCATCAACAAACAACTCCCGGCGTTTTCCTGAACGCCGGGAGTTTGCGTTTCATTCCCTCCGATCCGTCCAAACGCAGATTCCCGGCGTTCAAGAAAACGCCGGGAATCACCGAATACGTTCGAACTCACCCTCACCCCGGCCCTCTCCCAGCGGACTGGGCGAGGGGGCAGGAAGTCTCCTGGAACATCCCCCGTCTTCAGCTCCGGCTGCCGCAGGCCCAAACCGCCCGTGGCGGGGCGGGAATGATGTTGCCAGGATTGGCGAAGTTGGCGATTCTTCGCGGAACCCGACTTGGCGAGATCTTGTGGGCGAGCTTTTTTGACCGAGCTCTTTTCGCCGGGCGGTGCTTGCTCGGGATCTCAGGCCATGCGACAGAATTCGAACTCGGATGTTCCCCAGGATTGCGATCTTCCCGGCGTCATGGCGTCGATCTCGCTGAGGTCGGCAATTTCGCGGAGGTCGGCGATGCGGGCCGGTGCCGTGGTGGCCGTGGGTGGGTGGCTGTCGGGGCAGGGATTGTTGATGGCTCATGGTGCCCAGGCGGCGGGCGACGAGGTGGTGGCCAAGCTGGACGAACCGGCGGACGACTTCCGCGTCTTCGGCATTGGTGCGCGGATCGAGGTCAACGGGCAGGTGCAGACGCGGGACGAGAAGGGGGGCGCGCAGGCGTTGCCGCTCAAGCTGACGGCGGGGATCTCCTTCCGCGAGCGTCGGCTGCTGGGGCCGGGGCGAGATGCCGAGGCCTTGCGGTCGCTCCGCGAATACGAACAAACGACCGCCGAGATCGTGGTGGGGGGCGAGGCCTCCCGCCGGCAATTGGCGGACAAGCTGCGGCTCATCGTCGCCCAGGGGCGCACCGAAGGGATCGAGCTGTACAGCCTGGGCGGGCCGATGACGACCGACGAGATGGAACTGCTCCAGACGCCCGGCGACACGCTGTCGCTGATCGCGCTTCTGCCTGGTCGGGAGGTCAAAGTCGGTGAGACTTGGACTCCCGATTATTGGGTGCTGCCGATGTTCATGGCCGTCGAGGCGGTGGTCGATCAGAAGCTGACCTGCACGTTCGTGGGACTGACCGGCAACCTGGCCCGCATCAGTTTCACGGGTGAGCTCAACGGGGCCATCGACGGCGCCACGACCAAGGTGAGCGTCGAGGGAAATCTCGATTTCGATATCGTCACCAAGTCGATCGCCGAGGTGGAACTGGCGCAGGTGGAAAAGCGGTCAATCGGCGCGGTCAGTCCCGGCTTGGACATCACCGCCCGTTTGCGACTGCGCCGCCGACCGGCGCAGATTCCGGGCCGAGTGGGTGATCAGCAGTTCGTGGACGAGGCCACGAAGCTCCCCACCACGCAGCAGATGCGTGTACGGTTCGATGCGCCGTGGGGCCTGACCATCCTGCATGGCCGGGCGTGGCAGCTGTATCATGAAACGCAGCAGGTGGCGATTTTTCGCAAGGTCAAGGACGGGCAGTTCATCGCGCAGTGCAACATCTCTCCGCTGGCCAGCGCGCCAGCTGGGAGCCATCTGCCGGAGGCCGACTTCGAATCGGACATCCGCACCGCGCTCGGGGATCGGCTCAAGACCATGCCCAAGAAGGAGGTGATCCCCGCCGCCAACGGTCGATTCGTCTACCGCGTGGTGGCCCAGGGACTGCAAAAAGAGCAGGCGATCACCTGGATCTACTTCCTGGTGGCGGAACGGACGGGCCGCCAGACATCGTTGCTCTTCTCGCTCGATTCAGCATTGCTGGAGAAGTTCGGGAAGGACGATCTGGAGTTCGTGGAGGGCTTGAGCTTCGGGATGCCGTCGGGGAACTTGGGAGTACCGACGCTGGCGACGCCGTGAGGGATTGGTGGTGGTGGGTGGATGGTAGGGAGTTCCAGAGGCGTAATACGCCTCCCAACTTGAACTGGCGCGTTGCGAGTCGCAAAAACATGCCCGCACAAAGCTGCGGGGCATGCCACCCGGGCGATATTACCGATTGAAATGCGCATCGTTTGGAGTCCACGCATCAACCGCGTGCTGAAAGCCGCCACAGCATGCTTGCCCAGAGCTGCAAGCATGGCACATAGAGCAACAAAACGAAGAGATCCCGGCCTCCTGTTTGGAAACCGGGATCTCTTCGTTGGTTGCGTGAGCGAAAGTCAGCCGAAGGGGCTCTGCCCTATTCGACGCTCTCGATTTCGGTGATCTGGTAGTTGAGAGTGCCGCGGGGAACTTCCACCGCCACCTTGTCGCCCACTTTCTTCCCGAGGAGCGAGCTGGCCAGAGGGCTGGTGGTGAGGATCTTCATGACGTCGCTCGCATAGTCCTCTTCGCCTGGGCCGACGAACTCGTACATCTCGATGTCGCCGTCGTCGGTGTTCTTGACCGTGACACGGGTTCCGAAGCCGACGATCCCCTTGGGGAGGGACGACTTGTCCATGATGTAGCAGTTGGCCAGCTTCGATTTGAGCGAGTTGATGCGCGCCTGCATGCGGCCTTGCTCTTCGCGTTGGCCGTGATACTCGGCGTTCTCCTTGAGGTCCCCCTCGGCGCGGGCCTCGGCGATGGCTTCCGCGATCTTGGGCATCTCGTCGTGTTCGAGCTTCCGGATCTCCTCCTTCAGCTTGTCGTAACCTTCGCGGGAGATTGGTTGCAGTTCCATCACAGACTCCAGCCGGTGCTCAGCGGACGAACAGGGCGGTTTGATTGAGAGGGGCCAAAATGAAAAGAAGCCGGGCAGCCCGATGGCCACCCGTCTTCTCTACAAGGAATGATAACACCAACTCCGACCAAATTCCAGCCGCCTGAACGATGACTGAACAAACGGTTGGAAAGCGGTGGTTGTGGCTCAGGCGGCGTGGTTCGTTGCCCGAGTCTCCCCGGTCACCCGGTTTTCAGACTGTTTTCCAGGCCCGTTCCTTGGCGCTGGCCAACACGGCGTCGCACACCTTCTGGGTTTCGAGGGCCTCGCGGAAGGTTGGCGAGCAGGGCTTGCCCTCTTCCAAGGCCTTGAGGAAGTCGGCCACCTGGTGGATGAACGTGTGCTCATAGCCGATCTGCAGGCCTGGCACCCACCAGTTCTTCATGTAGGGCTGGTCGCCATCGGAGACATGCACCGAACGCCAGCCGCGGACGATCCCTTCGTCGGCGTGGTCGAACCACTGGAGGCGGTGCAGGTCGTGGAGATCCCACTTGAGCGAGGCATGCTCGCCGTTCACTTCCAGCGTGTAGAGGGCCTTGTGCCCGCGGGCGTAACGGGTCGATTCGAAGAGGCCCAGCGAGCCGTTCTGGAAGTGGCAGAAGAAGGTACAGGCGTCGTCGATGCTCACCTTTTCGATCTGGCCGGTGAGCGTGTGCTTGCGTTCCTTGATGAACGTCTCGGTCATCGCGCTGACATCCGTGATCGAACCGTTCAGCCACAAAGCCGTGTCGATGCAGTGGGCCAGCAGATCGCCCGTGACGCCCGAACCGGCGGCGGCGGCGTCGAGTCTCCAGAGGGCGGCCCCCCCCTGGGGAAGATCCGCCGAGATCGTCCAGTCCTGCAGGAAGTTGGCCCGGTAGTGGAAGATCCGGCCCAGCTTGCCGCTGTCGATGAGCTGCTTGGCCAGCGTCACGGCCGGTGCGCGGCGGTAGTTGTACCACACGGTGTTGGCGACGCCCGCCGTTTCGATGGCGGCGACCATCTCCTCGCCCTCTTTGGTGTCCATCGAGAGGGGTTTTTCGCACAGCACCATCTTGCCGTTGGCGGCGGCGGCGAGGGCGATCTCCTTGTGGAGGTTGTTCGGCGTGCAGATGTCGATCGCATCGATATCCTTTCGCTCGACGAGTTTGCGCCAATCGGTCTCGATCGATTCATAGCCCCACTGCGTGGCGAAATCGCGGACCTTGTCGGCATCGCGGGCACAGACCGCCTTCAGCACCGGCTTGTACTTCAGCGGGAAGAAGTGATTCACCTGAGAGTAGGCGTTCGAGTGGGTGCGGCCCATGAAGCCGTAACCGATCATGCCGATATTGAGGTTCTTCATCGTGTCGTTCATCGGAGAGGTCAAGGAAGGTTGCCGGCCGACGTCTGGCCGAACTCTCGGTGCGGGCGATAATAACCAAGGGTTGATGCGACCGCTGCGCCCCGACGATCTTTCCGGCGCGTGAATATCCAGAAACGATTGTTGATGTGTTTGGCCGTGTCATTTGTCAAAATGTCGTTTGGCGAAATAGTCGGGCGTATGGCCGGAAGTGGTCGCGCTCGGGTGGCATGTCCTGGAGGTTCTGAATCGAACAACTGTTAAGGGCGTGGACTTTCGGTGATCGTGATCCGCTGCGGACGCCACCGCGTTGACGACAGATGATCATTGACTGGGTTCAGTCGCCATGTCGTTGAACGTCGAAAACCTGTGTTGAGTGGGCCGATAGATCCGGAGCTTCGGAGAAGTGCGAATGGCGAAGAACCTGACACTGATCCTGGAAAGCGAACTCTGGGCTTTTGTTCGGGAAAACTGCGGGGATGGCAGGCCGTTCGACACTGCCGACGCATTCGTGATAGATCTTGTCCGTCAAAGGATGTTGCAAAGCCAGGCGGCGAAAGTGCGTGAGGCGATCCTGGAAGGCTATCAGGATGCGATCGAGGGCCGCACGATAGTGTACGAGGGCAACTTACGAAGCCTGCTTTCGCAAGCCGAGAAGTAGAGCCTCGTCGACCCTTTGTCGACCATTGACGCGCGGGTCGCAATTTTGCCCAACGTGCCACGGAAACGCTGCTCATGACGACCGAATCGCGATGGATCTGGCCGTTCGAGCTCAAGGAAAAGCTCGGCGAAGGGGGCATGGGCGTCGTCTACCGGGCCCGGTATGTCGGCAACGACCGCGAAGTCGCCCTCAAGCTGCTTCCCGACGATGTGGCCGCCAATCCCACGATCCTCGCCCGCTTCGAGCGCGAGATGGAGGTTCTCAAGCAGCTGCGGCATCCGAACGTCGTCCATTGCTTCGGCGGTGTCTGCAAAACCAAGGAGCGTTTCTATGCGATGGAAGTCGTCGAGGGGGGGACGCTCGGCGACGAACTCCGCAAGAAGGGCCGCTATTCGTGGGACAAAGTCATTGAACTGGGCCTGCAGATGTGCGCGGGCCTGGGCTACGCCCACGAGCAGGGGGTCATCCACCGCGACGTCAAACCCGCCAACTTTTTGATCGGCAAGAACGGGCAGCTCAAGCTGGCCGATTTCGGTCTGGCCACGATCACCTCGGGCCAGAAGATCACCAAGGCCGGCAAGACTGTCGGCACGTTCTACTACATGGCCCCCGAGCAGATCCGCGGTAAACCGCCGATCTCCGCCCGCACTGATCTGTATGCCCTGGGCTGCGTTCTCTATGAACTGCTCACGGGCGACCCGCCCTACATGGGCGACCACCCGGCCGAGACCCTGCAAAAGCATGTCGACGCCCCCATTCCGCATGTCGCGACGAAAATGCTCGATTGTCCGCCGGCACTCGATGCGCTGATCGTCGATCTCCTCGCCAAAAATCCCGACGCCCGGCCCGCCTCGGCTGCGGTTGTCGCCCGGCGGCTGGAAGCCATCGCACTCCCCTCGCGCGGCATGACCAGCCCCTCCGTGGATCATCAATCGGTCACCCCCTCGGCCGAGAATTTCTTTCTCAAAGCCGCCCTGGGTGGCAAGCCCGCCACGCCCCACTACACCGGCGTCAAATCGTCTGTCGCCATGGATTCCGACGAGGAGGTCGCCCTCGCCCCGGCCGCTTCGGCTTCCACGCAAACGGCCCTGATCCTCTCGCTGGTGCTGGTTTCGATCCTGCTTGTCGAGACCTGGATGGGGCTGTGGTCCGCCTCCGCCCGGCTGTCGCGGATGGAAACCACCTGGCGCGAGCGGCTGGTCGGCACTGAAGCGGGCCTCCGCCAGC
>PNLE01000024.1 GCA_013822855.1 Planctomyces sp. | reverse complement strand
GATGACTTGAGCCGGTGGGACAGGCAGATGGGAAGTAACTTCTCCATGCCCCCGGCCATTCTTCCCTTGGCGAGCTTCGGGGATTCACGATAAAAACTCTCCTCATGGGAAAGCTGGGAGGAAAGATGTTCCCCACAGTCGTGCGAAGCATCTCCCAGCCCGTTTCCCACCTCCCTCGTGCTTGACACTCCCCGCCTGCGACAAAGGCTTCGAGCTCCCCATGACCCGACTCTTCGCCGGTACCCCCTTCGACAAGCCCCCCACTTGTGGAACCTGCGGCCAGTTGGAAGGAACCTGCACCTGCCCACCCGCAGTGACTGTTCCCACCTGGGCCGAACCACGCACGCAGACCGTGAAACTCTTCGAGGAGAAGCGGAAGGGGAACCGCTTCGTCACCATTGTTCGTGGCCTCTCCCCCGAGACCACCGACTTCGCCGCCTTGTTGACCACCCTCAAGAACACCTGCGGAGCGGGCGGCTCGATCGAGGAACACGACCTCGTCATCCAAGGCCAGCAACTCGTGCGATTGACCGACACCCTGCGGCAATCGGGCTATCGCATCGCGGGTGGCAAAGCCAAAGGTGGCCCGACCTCGGGAACAGGTCGGTGAGGGCGCTGGCTCTCGAAGGTGGATGCCACCGGCGACTCTCATCTTCCCCGCGATTCACTTCTTGAAGACCGCCAGCATGCTCGATCTCACGTCGCCGCACCCCTACTGGTTCGTGAAGAACGGTTTGCCGCACAGCTATCCGCCGCTGGCGAACGACCGGACGTGCGAAGTGGCCATCGTGGGGGGCGGGATCACCGGTGCGATGATCGCCCAACGGCTCGCCGAGTCCGGGTTTGCTGTCCTCCTGCTCGACGCGCGGGATGTCGCGCTGGGCAGCACATCCGCCAGCACGGCCCTCCTGCAGTACGAAATCGATGTCATGCTGGTCGACATGGCCGACCAGATCGGCGAAGAATCCGCCCGGCGGGCGTACGAGCTTTCCTACCGCTCCATCGATGAACTGGAGGCCCTCGTCCAGCGCACCGGTGCCGATTGCGGCTTCCGGAAGAAAACCAGCCTCTACATGGCGAGCGATCGCAAGAAGGCGAAACGCCTGGCCGAGGAGTTCCGCGCCCGCCGGTCGCTCGGGTTCGATGTCCGCTATCTGGATCATGACCGGCTGCGCGACGAGTTCCACCTGGAGGGCGTTTCGGCCCTCGTCACCGGCCACGCCGCCTCGGTCGACCCCTACCGGTTCTGCCACGCTCTGCTCCAGGACGCCCGGCGGCTCGGAGCGGAGATCCACGATCGGACGAAGGTAGTCGAATTCGATGTCCGGGCGGATCATGTCCGGCTGGTGACCAATCGCGGCGTCACGGTCGCCGCACAACAGGTCGTCATCGCTTCCGGCTACGAGGCGCAGTCGTTGCTGCGGGAGAAGGTGGTCGACCTCGACAGCACCTACGCGCTGGTGTCGCAGCCGCTGGAGGATCTGGGGCCGTGGGATGTCGACTGGATGTTCTGGGAGGCGAAGGAACCCTACCTCTATCTGCGCTGCACCGACGACCGCCGATTGTTGGCCGGTGGGGAAGACGACGCGTTCCACGACGCGGATCGCCGCGATGCGAAACTCCCCGAGAAGGTGAAGCGGCTGGAAGAGCACGTCCGCCGATTGATTCCCGGCCTCGAATGGGAGACGGAGTTTTCCTGGGCCGGCACGTTCGGCACGACCAGGGACGGCCTCGCCTACATCGGTTCCTCGCCGGAGTATCCCCGTTGCCAGTTCGCCCTGGGATTCGGCGGTAACGGCATCACGTTCAGCATGATGGCCAGCGAAATCCTGGACCACGCGCTCCGCGGCCGAACCCACCCCGCCGCCCATCTGTTCCGTTTTGGAAGATAGAGCTCCGTGTCCACTTCGCTCCGGGCGGGCAGGCCTTCACGATTCCCGCCGCACCACTTCAAGTGGTGGTAGTGGCAACATCTTGATAGATGTTGATTAATGAAGAGAGCCACGTCCGGCGGATGCGGGACGTGGCTCTCTTTTCGTGGGAAGTCTTGCAAGTTTCAGTTGGAAAGAGCGTCTGGGTGGCATGCCCCGCAGCTTTGTGCGGGCATGTTTGCAACTCGTATCGGCTCGCCCGCTTAGCGGAACGTGTTGGGATCGCCGAAGAGGCCCGAGGCACCCGTGTTGCCCGTCGTGCCGCCGCGGAGTGGTTCCTTCCGCTTGCGCTCGTACTGCTGGCCCTTGCCGGGGGAGAGGTCTTCGTCCTTGGGGGGGACGGGGATATCGGGCTTCGGCTTCAGGGCCTTGACCGAGAGGCTGATCCGCTGGCGTTCCGGTTGGATCTCCAGTACCTGGGCTTCGATCTGCTGGCCTTCACGCAGCACATCGGCGACGCGCTTGACGCGCTTGTAGTCGAGCTCGCTGATGTGGATCATCCCCTCGACGCCCGGCTCCAGCTCGACGAACGCGCCGAAGTCGGTGATGCGGGTCACCTTGCCGGAGACGTTCTTGCCGACGGCGTAGGTCTCGGGTGCGGCGTTCCAGGGGTTCTGGACGAGCTGCCGCATCCCCAGGCCGATCTTCTGCTTTTCGCGATCGAGCGAGAGGACGACGACATCGACTGTCTGCTGCTCGGCGACGCAATCGCTGGGGTGCTTGATGCGGGTCCAGCTCATCTCGCCGACATGCAGGAAGCCGTCCACGCCGCCCAGGTCGACGAACGCGCCGTAATCCTTGATGGTCTTGATGGTGCCGCTGAACTTCTGGCCGACTTCGACCTTCTCCCAGAAGCTGGCGGCGGCCTCCTTCCGCTCGGCGATCAGGATCGACTTGCGGCTGACGACGAGGTTCCGCTTGGCGGCGTTGACCTCCGTCACTTCGACGGGGAACTTCTTGCCGACGAACGAATCCATCGAAGAGACGAAGCCGAGTTCGACCTGGCTGGCGGGGAGGAAGGCGCGGATCTGGCCGACGGCGACTTCGAGGCCCCCCTTGTTGACGCCGGTGACATAGGCCTCGACGATCTGGCCCTTCTGGAGTTCATCCCAGTTGCCCCGTGCGCGGCGGGTCGATTTCGTCAGGTTGACGTGGATCAGGCCCTGCTCGGCATCGTACTTCTCGACAATGACCAGGTGCTCTTCACCGGCATGCGGCGGCTTGCCTTGCGGGAAGTTGCGGGTGGGGAGCATGCCGGGCGAACGGAAGCCCAGATCGACAAACGTGTTTTCGGGGGAGACCGATTGCACCTTGGCCTTGAGCTTCATGCCGGGAACCAGCTGCTCCTCGGAAGTGATCTGGGCGGCGACCGAATCGCTTTCACCCGAACCAAGGACTTCACTGGCACCGGTGATGGTCGGGGCATGCCCACTCATCGCGGCGGCGAGTTCGGCTTCCAAAGCCGGGTCTAGATCCTGCGACAGGGGAATTTCCACGGGGGCCGCATTGGGGATCGTCTTCGCCTGCGGCACACCGGCGGCTGGCTGGCCCTCGGTGGTGTAGGTGGGGATCGCCAGTGAATCGGTAGCGGCGACAGTGGGGTTGAGTTCCACACGCCGCCGGGCCGGTGCCTCTTCCGCCGGAGTTTCGGCAGCAGCGGGTGCGGGAGTTTCGGGGGCTGCAGTCTCTGGCGTTGCAGCGACTGGAGCGGGAGTTTCTGGTGCTGCGGAGGCTTCGACCGGGGCGGCTTCGGTGGGAGGTTCGGGCATCCCTTCTTCGGTCGCGGTTTGCGCAGCCAAGGGAGCGGGGGGCATTTCCGGTGGCGGGGTGAGATCGCTCACCGGCTCGCCAGCGGCCACCACAGCCTGCACTTCGGCTTCGTTCAGCACTTCCGCAGAAGCTGGTACATCCGAAGAACCGGCAGGTTCCGGAGGCAAGGCCGCCTCGGGGGAGACGACTGCATCCACGGGTTTGTTTTCACCGTCACCGCTCATCATGCGTTACCAATATCGATCAGTCTTTGTGGCGAACCGGGGCCAGTCTTTGTCCCCCACGAATCGTTGTGTTGACCGGCTGCCAGAATGCTAGCGAAAAAAAATTGTCAATGCCACGAGCAACTGGTCTCTCGCGAGAAACTGCGGCGACTCTTTCCCCGGTGTCAACTTCGCTGAAAATTGCCCCGCTTCCCCATTTGCCAAGCAGACTCGCCAACCACTTTCCCCGAATGACGGGAGATGGCCCTCGGCGCGAATTGATTTCGCGGCGATGGGCGGTGAAGATTCCAGGACACGCGGCCACGTGGCGACGTCCCCCCCTCTGGATGTCGCTGGATGTCGCTGCCATCATCCCTCCCACCACTTCGCATCGAATCGGAGACTCTCTTGAGCATGTTGTCGTTGGAGGATTGCGTGGCTGGGATGGGACGATTGCCCGCCGGTTCCGTCGATCTGGCCTTCGCCGATCCCCCCTTCAACATCGGTTACTCCTACGATGTCTACAGCGATTCGAAGGAGAGCCAGGAGTATCTGGCGTGGTGCGAGTCCTGGATCGCCGGAGTGCACCGGGTGCTCAAGCCTGATGGCAGCTTCTGGCTGGCGATCGGCGACGAATACGCCGCCGAACTCAAGGTGGCGTCGCAGAAGATCGGCTTCCACACCCGCAGCTGGGTCGTCTGGTACTACACATTCGGCGTGAACTGCAAAACCAAGTTCACCCGCTCGCACGCGCACCTGTTTTACTTCGTGAAGGACAAGGAACGGTTCACCTTCCGCAGCGACGAACTGGAGAACCGCATCCCCTCCGCCCGGCAACTGGTCTATGCCGACAAGCGGGCCAACCCCAAGGGGCGGTTGCCGGACGACACTTGGGTGGTCCCCCCCACCGTGGAAGAGATGGCCCGCCAGACGAGCGCGACGTGGGTGCTCAGGCCGCAGGATCTTTCGGATCGCTTCACGGCCGGCGAAGACACCTGGTACTTCCCGCGGGTGGCGGGGACGTTCAAGGAACGCGAAGGTTTCCACGGCTGCCAGATGCCCGAGCAGCTTCTGGGGCGGATCATCCGCATGTGCTCCAACCCCGGCGAGACGGTCCTCGATCCGTTCTCGGGGAGCGCGACGACACTCGCCGTGGCCAAGAAGCTGGGGCGCGAATACCTCGGGTTCGATGTCAGCGAGCAATACGTGGCCCACGGCCTCAAGCGGCTCGAAGCGATCCAACCCGGCGACCCCCTCGACGGCTCGGCCGAACCAACCATGAGCGCCCCCAGCACCGCCAACGGCAAGCAGCGCAAAGCAGTGCCGAAGTAGGAGCGCAGCGGCGTCCATCTCAATCCATCGCACTACGGCTTGAGCACCGCCTCGACCCAGGTTTGATTGGCGAGATACCATTCGACCGTGGAACGCATCCCCTCACGGAAGGTGACGGATTGCTTCCAGCCGAGTTCCCGCTCGATCTTCGAACAATCGATGGCATAGCGGAAGTCGTGACCGGGGCGGTCGGAAACAAAGGAAATCAGTTCGGCGTGTTTGGTGCCCGAGGAGCGGGGCCTCAGTTCGTCGAGGACTTCGCAGATCACCTGGACAAGGTCGATGTTGCGAACTTCCGCCCGCCCGCCGATCGCGTAGGTCTCGCCGATCTGGCCCGCGTTCAGCACCCGCAGCAGAGCCGAGACGTGGTCGTCGACATGGAGCCAGTCGCGGACGTTCTCCCCCTTGGCGTAAACCGGGATCGGCTGCTCGGCCAGCGCTTTGCGGATCACCACGGGAATCAGCTTTTCGGGGAACTGGAACGGTCCGTAGTTGTTGCTGCAATTCGTCACCAGCACCGGCAACCCATACGAATGATGCCACGCACGGGCCAGGTGGTCGGCGGAGGCCTTGCTGGCCGAATAGGGGGAATGCGGGTCGTAGCGGGTCTCTTCGGTGAACTGGCCGGTCGGCCCGAGCGCACCGAAGACTTCATCGGTCGAAACATGCAGGAAACGGAACTTGGCTTTCCCCGCCGCATCCAGCTTGCCGAAATGGCTGCGAGCCGCTTCGAGCAAAGTGTAGGTGCCTAGGATATTGGTGTGGATGAACTCCGCCGGGCCGGTGAGCGAGCGATCGACATGACTCTCGGCGGCGAGGTGCATGACGGCCATCGGCTGGAACTCGGCGAATGCGGCGTCCATCGCTTCGCGATCGGCGATGTGTTTCCTGATCAAATGATGCCGGGGATGCTCCAGCCCCTCCTCCAGCGACTCGACATGACCTGCGTAGGTCAGGCAATCGATGTTCACGACCGTCCAGTCGGTTTGACGGAGAAGGTTGCGGACAAGTGCCGAGCCGATGAATCCGCAGCCGCCGGTGACGAGAACATTCATGGGTGGGCATCCTTGCATTTCAAGAAAGTCAGGCGGGTGATCAGCTTGTGGCAAGGGATATTGATACACAAATCGTGTCAGCTTGGGGAGTTCCGTCGATATCAAAAAATTCCGATGGAAGGGCGAGATTCTGTCATCCTCCCCCCGCCGGAACTTCGTTGTCTCTGTTGGCAGACACAACACGTCAGGAAACGCCAAGCCTCGCCTTTTCGCCACACACCAAGGCAGGCTGCAGACTTCGGCCAACACTTCGTGAATCCAAGATTCACCGGTGCGGCCCGTCTCAAGTGCGAAGACATCCTCCTGTGTTGTGCCTGCCCTTTGTGGCAGCGACTTCTGCGGAACTTCAACAGGTGAGTTTTTCACCTCGAAGTCTCCCCGGCTTGCGCCCAAGTTGCTCGCCTCACTTGTCGGGTGGTGGTCTGAATTCTCGGCCACTGTCCATGTTTAGCGACGGGGAGTGCGAATTTGCGAAGTCACTTTCATGGCTCATTCCTCTCCCGGTTCGCTGTTGTGCTCCCTGCACGGCCTGTCGGTCATGCAGGTCGAGGTTTGTCACAGAAAGGCGACTGATGCAAACGAATCTCATCACGCGTGGATTGGTGATTCCCCAAAATCTCAAGGATTTCCTGGATCGCAAACTGGCGTTCGCTCTCGATCGCTTTCAATTGGTTCCGGCTGATGTCGACATGACAATCGAAGACATCAACGGCCCGAGAGGTGGCCCCGACAAGCGCTGCCGTCTGCGTGTCGGGAATTCGAAACGAACGCGGGTGCTGATCGAAGAAACCGGCTCCGATCTCCAGCGCGTGCTATCCCGTACGGTCGATCGTATGGAGCAGGCCTTGGCGAAACTCCATCGCAAGCACCACTCCCGCGCCGCCCGGCAGCCGCGGAAGAGCCTCGCCGTGGCTGGCATGTGACCAAGTGGGACATGTCTCCCGGTTGATGCCTCTGCGAAATGGTGATCGCCCGGAATAGAGAAAAGCCCGGTTTCCCCTAGGGAACGCCGGGCTTTTGTTTTGAAGTAGTGGAGAAGGGCTACCCTCAATCGAGTGGCGTCGGTTCGAAATCGCCGGGATCGACCCAGCCGGTGTTCATTTTCTCTCCCTTGAGGAAGCGTTCGTAAAAGCTGCGGTTGCCTTTGTTCGAATGCGGGTACTCGTCGAAAAGATAACCCTTCCCTTCCATGCGTGGGTCGCCTTGGGTTTTGAGTTCCGCAAAGAGCTGCTCCCGGAGGGCGGTGATGCGGGCGGCGTAAGCCGGGTCGTTGGCCAGGTTCTTCACGCAGTCCGGATCTTGGGTAAGGTCATAAAACTCTTCGCGAGGTCGCTTGCCGAAGCAGAGGTTCCAGAAGAGATCGCTCCCGCCTTGCCCTTGGGCAGCCCGGCGGCGGGCTTCCAGGATAAACGTCTTCGTCGCCCCTGCATCGCAGTTGAGATACCCCGTTTCGGGATTGCAGGCGGGCCAGCGGGTTGGCTCGAAGTTGTGCAGATAGAGTCCATCCTTGCGGATGACACCGCGGATCGGGTAGCCGCCATCCTGCGGCCTGCCGATATCGTGCCGCTCCATACCGATGAGGACATGATCCCGAGCGGGATTCACCTGCCCGTCTTTAGAGGATTGGAAGATCTCCCTTAGGCTGCGGCCCGCCGTCGGGGCCATGCCCGTCTCGCTCCAGGCAACTCCCGCAACATCCATGAACGTCGGAGCCAGGTCGACGAAGCTCACGAAATCGTCGATCTTTCGGCCCGGCGTGCTGATCCCCCGGGGCCACATGATCGCCAGCGGAACATGGTTCGACGCCTCGTACGCTCCCCCCTTGCAGCGTGGGAACGGCATGCCGTGGTCGGATGTCACCACAACGAGTGTGTTTTCCAGCTGGCCACGAGCCTCCAGCGTCGCCAGCATCCGGCCCAGATGGGTGTCGAAGTGCTCGACCTCGTAGGCGTAGTCGAGCATGTCGTTACGCACGGTCTCGTTGTCGGGCCAGTAGGCGGGAACATGGTCGATATCTGCGAGTTTCTTGCCCGCCTTCTTCACGCCGGAGCCGAACTCGTAGTCGCGGTGCGGCTCGATGCACCCGTACCAGAAGCACCAGGGCTTACCCGTTGGCGACGCGTCGAGGAAGTCGGTGAAGTTCCCCGCATAATCATTGGGGCCGATCCCTTGGGCGGGAGGCGTCAGCTTCTGCTTGTTGAAGGGTTGCCCGGTCATGGCGCGGGGCTTTCCCGCCTCGTCCTTGGCCTCGCCCGGCCCCCACCCTTTGGTCGTGTAGCCGACATGCCAGCCCTTTTCCGCCAGCACCTCGCCCCAGCTCTTGAACTCGGTGGGGAAGTAGCAGAGATGGTTGGCAGCCTCCTTGAGCTGCCACGAATTGCGACCCGTGAGAATGCAGGCCCTGGAAGGCGCGCACTTGGCGTTCGGGGTGTAGGCATGCTGGAACAGCAGACCCTCCTTGGCGACGCGGTCGAACGCCGGCGTCTTCGTCCAGGCACAGCCATAAGCCCCGGCATGCCCGAATCCCCAATCGTCCGCGATGGCGAACAGGATGTTGGGCGGCGCCGGCTCAGCAGCCACAACGCCCCGGCATATCGACACGATCAACAGCGCCAGAATCAGTCGATAAACCCTCATTTGCGTATCTCCAACCCCGTAGTAGAGTCCGCTCCGCGGACCATATTCACTATGTATGTTGTCGCGAGTAATAAAAAGACACGCCCAACATGGTCCGCACAGCGGACCCTACGATCCCGCGCGCCGCAATCGATGGAGTTCAAACAACGCAGCCTCTTCACGCGATTCGTCGTCCCGTCGGACGATGTCGCTCACCCGGGCCGACGATTCGGTTTCCTTGATGAAGGAATCTCCGTGTAACTCCCACTGTTCACGGAACTGTTGGCTTCTTCGGGCATGCGGCCCGACCACCAGCCAGACCTCGGCGGGGGAATCATTGTCGACAAACCCCAAATCCTGCACCGGCCCCGCCAGATCGAACCCCAGCGACTTGAGCGACCAGAAGACCGACGGCTCGCCGTAAATATAGACAATGGCCGGTTGGCCGGAGGGTGCCTTCTGGCGGATGGTTTTCTGGAAGGTTCGGCTCGTTTCCAGAAGGGCCGTGCGATCCTGCCAGGCGCGGGGGCCATCAAAAGGTGCAAAGGCGAAGGAAATCGCCATTACCAACCCAAGCATGAGGGGTGATATATACACGGATTGACGCTTGGATTCGATCACACCTTGTTGTGCATAGCGATTGATCCTGAATATAACGAAGCGATGATATCCATAGGCAAACGCCAGGAAACTCGGTGGGTAAATGGGCGTCAGCAATCTCGGATAGGCCCGATAAAGCGGAATCGTAACCAATAGACCCATGATCCAGATCAGTAGAAACAGCAGAGCGATTCTCTGGATTTCAATAGGTGCGACTTTTTGAGTTGTCCGAACCACCGGTAATTCCGAATGAATCTCGGCAAACTCTGGTCGTGCAAGTCCCCAGCAAGCTGCGCCGATGCCACACATGATCCATATGGGAAGGTCACCCATTCTCATGGCGACTATGCAAAGGAAGGTCAGCCAGCCAACGTGAAAGGTCGTCAATCCCCCGATCCGAAAATGACTGGCGATAACCACGACCAATGGGAGCACCAGCATTAGGAAGCTCGCAGAGTAGTGCCGAATCGTTTCCCATTGCGATTGAAACTGCGTGAACCACTGCTCCATGCCCGTCACATACTGGGCGTGGTTCGCCGAAACGGCCTGATAGCCGCCGGTGGCTTGCAGGCCCCAGAGGACGGGGAGCCACAACACGACGGCGATCGCGCAAATGGTGAGCGTGATCTTCTGCACGCGGGCGACTGGCAGAACATGGCACTTGAGGAACCAGCCGGCGAATTCGCTGGCCAAGAGGATCGCCAGCGGCAGCCAGCCGGAGTACTTGATGCTCCACGCCAGCGCTGTCCACGCCCCCGCCGCGATGATCGTCCCCCATGTGGGAGCCGTCAGCGAGCGGACCATCGCCCGCACCGCGAGCAGCATGCAGAGTGTGACGGGCGTGTCGGTGAGGGCCGTGCGCGAGTAGCTCGCCAGCAGATCCGAACAAGCTGCCATCAGGCCCGCGAGCAACCCCACCTGCTCGCAAAAGAACTCTTTGCCAAAACTATAAATCATGCCGCACAGGGCGATGCCGCAGAGGATGCCGGGGAGCATGACCAGCCAGCCGGGGTGTCCCAGCCCCGACATGCCGCCAATCAGCTGCGTCCATTCCAGAACGAGCGGCCACAGGGGCGGGGCGTAGAAGAATCTCGCGGGATACTCATACCCCTGGTCGGCCCCGAACCAGATGTTCGACGCATAGACCCCTTCGTCGAAGTGCTCGACACTCAGGTTCCAAGTTCCCCACAGCCGCACCAGCGCCGCCAGGCCAATGACCAGCCAGAAGCTGGTGGGAACACTCTTGATCCAAACGACCAGCCCCGCGACACTCCCGCCAGTCGCAGGCGTGGTTGATGGTTTCGCAGGTCTGCCCTCTTTACGGTGGGTCACGGGAGTCATCGCTTGAGAGGAGTCTGAAGGGGAAAGGGAAGGTTCACTTCTTCCCCCGCGAGCGCTGGAGGCGGAAGAACTCCTGCAGGATCTCCTTGCACTCCAACGCGAGGACGCCGCCGAGGACCGCGCAGCGGTGATTCAGCCGAGGATCGTCGGTGATCTGGTAGAGCGTGTGGCAGGCGCCAGCCTTGGGGTCGGTGATGCCGTAGACGACGCGGGGAATGCGGGCCTGCACGATGGCCCCGGCGCACATCGGGCAGGGTTCCAGCGTCACATAGAGCGTGCACTCCTCCAGCCGCCAGTCGCCGATCGCCTCCGCCGCCTGGGTGATGGCGACGATTTCGGCGTGGGCCGTGGGATCCTTGAGCTGCTCGCGCTGGTTCCAGGCCGCCCCGATGATCTGGCCCTCCCGGACGATCACCGCGCCGATCGGCACTTCCTCCTCGGCGAACGCCTGTTGCGCCAGATCGAGTGCCTGCCGCATCCATTTGTCATGCGGCTGCAGCACGTTGTCGAACATGTCGGCCAGTTGCTGTGTCATCGGCTCGCGGGCCCCGGGATGGATCAGGCGGTCTCCATGACCTCGTTGTTGAAAGAACAATAAGGTGTAGCATCACCATCACCCACCCTGCCATCAATCATCGTCCACGAGCCAAAAGAAAGAAGCAGGCCACTTGCGTGAACCTGCCTCTTCTTTGCCGCCAGGGGGTGGCGGACTGTGGGGGATGTGAACCGGGACTCAACGATTCGAGACCCGGTCGGAGGGATGATCCTGAACTATTCGTCGAGGCTTTTGAGGATGACGAACCGCTTGCCGTCGGCGTTTCGCAGGTGGACGATGACACCCTCCTGGAGATCGGCGTTGGCGAAGGCTTCCTTCACATCCTTGGTCTGACCGACAACCTTGTCGCCGATCTTCTCGATGACGTCACCCACCTTGATGCCAGCGGCAGCAGCGGCGGAGTCTTCGGCCACTTCCGTCACGACGATTCCTTCACCTTCGAGGCCCAATTGCTTGGCGATCTTCGGTGTGAGGCGGTCGATGGCGATACCGACATTGTCCAGAGCTTCGCTCTTGGGCTTCTCCGCCTGCGAAATCTGCGAGCGGGTGAAGTCTGTCGGCATTTCCTCGGCGGTGACACTCAGGTTGAGATCCTTTCCTTGTCGCTTGCCGACCAGCGGATAGGACTTGCCGATCTCCAGACGTTCGACGGCCGATTGCAGCGAACGGGGATCGTTGACCGAGACCCCGTTGATCGAGAGCACCACGTCGCCGGGTTCAAGGCCGGCCTTGGCGGCGGGCGAGTTCGGCTTGACCATCTGGATCACGACCCCTTCACCGGCCTTGGCACCCAGCTTCAACGCGATCGATTCGACAACCGGGCCGATGGAGGTCCCGAGGTAGGCTCGCTTCACCTGGCCGTTGGCGACCAGTTGCTTGCCGACCCATTGGGCCATGTTCACGGGGATGGCGAAGCTCACACCGTCGTATCCACCGCTGCGGGACGAAATCGCCGTGTTGATGCCGATGACTTCACCACGCAGGTTGATCAGCGGCCCACCGCTGTTGCCGGGATTGACGGCGGCATCGGTCTGGATGAAGTCTTCGCGTTCGGTGATCCCCATGCCGCGGCCCTTGCCGCTGACGATGCCCGCAGTGACGCTCGTATCGAGGCCGAAGGGGGAGCCGATGGCCATGACCCAGTCGCCGGGCTGGGCGGTGTCGCTGTCGCCCAAGGGCAACGCGGCGAGATCCTTGGCCCCTTCGATCCGCAGGATGGCGACATCGGTGCGGGGATCGGTCTTGATGTCCTTGGCGACGTATTCCTTGCCGTTCTGGAGGGTGACGATGACTTCATCGGCTCCGTCCACGACATGGTTGTTCGTCATGATGATGCCGCTGGAGTCGATGACGAAACCGCTCCCCATACCGCGCTGCGGAGGCGCTTTCTGTTGACGGGGCGCCTTGAGCATCTCCTTGAAGCGGGGATCGTTGCGGAAGAAATCGGGGATGGCGGAATCGTCGCCGTTCAAGAGTCCGCCGGTCTCCATCGCGCCCCCTTTGCTGAGCGTGCGGATCGAGACGATGGCCGGAAGACTCTGTGTGGCCACTTCGCGGAAGGCCATCGAGAATTCGCCGGGGGTCAAAACCCGGGGCACGGCGACCGCCTGGCTGTGTTCGGCGTACTGCATCGAGGCGACCGCAACGATCGCACCGGCCGACAACGTCGCCAGGCTGCTGCCAAATCGAGACAAAAGATTCATCGACAACTCCTTCGTGTTTGACAGCCGCGGGGGCGGCCAGAAATTTGAAGATTCACAGGAAAACAACGATCGGAGACCCGATCCAGCAAACCACAATCGGCAGACAAATTCCTCAATCTCTTGCCCCACGGCCTTCCTGGCCGGTCGGGAGATGCGAATCGTTTCGATGGTCGCTGATTGAATTACGGCCTGCACGATCGAACTGTTGGAGAGGAAATTCCGGTGCCAACCCCGCTCTCGGAAATTTCAGGTACGGCTGGTCGTTTTTCCCGCTGTTCTGATGTCTCGTACGAATTCCGGGAACCTACGTCGCAGTGAAGGCGTTGATCACCGGCGCTTCGTGAGTCGCGGCATCGCCATCGTCGTGGCGGTCGCGAGGCGTTCGTCGAGGACTTGGCGGTAGACCTCCACGGTCTCGCCCACCATGTGGTCGACGTTGAATTCCGTCTCCGCCTCGAGCATGGCGGCGGCCCCGATGCGGCGGGCCAGATCGGGGTTTGTCAGGAGTTCGATGATCCGCTCGGCGAGCCGAACACTATCCGACGGCGGAACCAGCAAGCCCGTCTGGTTGTCGCGAACGACGTTGAAGACACCGCCGACGCTGGTGGCGATCACCGGTCGACCCATGGCCATCGCCTCGAGCATGATCGTGCCGATCCCCTGCTGGAGCGAAGGGAGGCAGAAGATGTCCATCGCGCTCAAGGCGTCCGAGAAGTCGAGCAGGTTGGGGACGAACGTGACGTGCTCGTGGATCCCCAGCGTGCGGGCCAGCTTGCGGAGGTTCCCCTCCTCCGGCCCGGCCCCCGCGACGAGGAACTCCACATCCCGGTGCGTCCCCAAAACATGTGCCGCCGCCGCCAGAAAGAAGGGAAAGCCTTTGACGGCTTCGAGCGGACCGGCGGTCCCCACCACGGGAACCTTCCCCGCCTTCAGCACCAGCGATTTGTCTTCGTCGCTCGCGCGCGGGACGCCGCAGGGGATGACGACGAACAGATCCTCCGGCAGCCCGGAGCGTTCCACCAGGGCCGCCTTGACCGACTCGCTGACGGTGATGATTCGTCGGCAAAGCTGGGGATCGGGCTTCAGGAATTCGTGGCTTTGCAGGTAGTCGTGAACAGTGAGGACATACGGGCGGTTCAGCCTGCGGGCGATCCATTCGCCGTGGCTCATCGCCGTCCGGGATTGGATGTGGATCAGATCGGGCGGGTGCTGGAGGAGTCGGCGGCAATACATTTCGAGCACCACCTGCCGCCAGACAGGAGCCTCAAGGTACTGCAAAACCTCGATCCCCAACGCCTTCCGGCGGGCCAGATCGACAGTGGTGGCCGCCGGGCAGACAATGCTCTGCACGAACCCGTATTCGGGAAGCCGTTCGGCCAGGCGCAAGGTGTAGACCGAACTTCCCCGAAACTGGAAGTTGGCGGAGACCATCAGCAGTGAGATATCGTCGCGAGACATGCCCTACAGGATACCCCTCCGACGAACCGAATGCGCGACAGCCTTGATGCCGGGCCGCCTCATGCGTCGCAACCTGTTTATCTGTATTTACTTGCATCAATCTTCGCGAAGACCCTCTGCGGCTGATCTTGCCGAAGAACGAACTTCTGAATTACAAGGGACGATTCATCCAAGCCCCGCCCGTCATCGAAGGATCGATGGATCGTGCGGGGACTGTGTTCGAGGTGGCAGGGACGCTGTGGAATACTCGCTCAAACCGCTCGGCAAGACCTGCGCCGCCACGGGAGCCCCGCTTTCGCCGGGAACCGTCTGCCAGAGCGTCTTGATCGAGCAGAACGGGCAGACCCAGCGGCTCGACTACCGTCATGATGCCTGGCCCGGCCCCGCCCCGCATCAGATCGCAGTCTGGCAGACCGTGGTTCCCCCGCCTCTCAACCCGGATGCGGTTCATCTCGATTCGGACAAACTGCTGGGTCTTCTCGAACAAGCCGTCCCGGCAGGATTCGACAACGATCCCACCGAACCCGAGGCGATTCGGTACGTAGCTGCGTTGTTCCTCCTGCAACGACGCAAGCTCAAGCTCGACGACGCCTTTCCACAAGGCGGGGTCGAAGTCCTCCGACTGCTGGGTGCGCGGGGTGAAGGCCCTTTTGAACTCATCAATCTGCGACTCAAGGATGAAGAGATTCATCGGCACGTGCAGACCCTCAAATCGCGATTGGCGATGGAGGCGTCGGCATGAAGAATTCCACTCCCACTGCGATGTCGCGGCGGGCGGCCCTCGGGCTGCTGGCCCTGGGCGGTCTGCAAGGCTGCAACTCGCTTCGCGGCTGGCAGAAATCCGACGAATTCGCCAAGCGGACGAACTGCCCGCTCGGCTCGAGTGCGACGGCCGACGACTACGTGGCCCACATCAACCAGAACGTCGACCGTATCGATGGCTGGCGGGCGGGCCGGGTGCACATCCGTGCGAACCACATTCCCCTCTCCGCCGATATCGCCGTCCAGAAGTCGAACCTGCTGCGCATTTCGGTGACCAGCGCGCTGGGGCAGGAGGTCGATCTCGGATCGAACGACGAAATCTTCTGGTTCTGGGCCAAGCGGAATGATCCGCCCGATCTGATGTTCGCCCGGCACGAACAGATGGCCGAGATCCAACAGAGGATGCCCATCCCCTTCGAGCCGGCCTGGCTGATGGAAGCGCTCGGCGTCGCGCCGATGGAACCGGAATCGGTGACACTCAATCGATCGGGCGATGATCGCACGGCGGCACTCACGACGTCGCATCTCTCTCCTTCCGGCATTCCCATCCGCAAAGTGGTCACCGTCGATGCCTGCCACGGCCTGGTGCTGGAGCATGGCCTGTACGATCCACAGGGGCGGGTCATCGCGCAGGGTCGGCTGAAGAACCATTTCCGTGATCAGCACTCGGGGGCAATCCTTCCCCGGCAGATGACGCTCGACTGGCCGCTGGCCCAGATGAACATGGTCCTCACGTTCGACAAGATCGAAGTGAACCCGGCGGGCGTGCCGGAACAAGTCTGGCAACCGCCGGAAATGCCCAACACCCGGTTGGTCAATATGGCCGAAGCGATGCGCAGCTAAGCCTCGCCGGCAACCAGGCCATCGAGTTCCCGGTCGATCGCATGCGTCAGCCATTTGGCGGCGAAGCTGCCGACCCAGTGGCTGGTCATGTAGCTGTCGCTCTCCAGTGCGGCCAGGCCGCTCGCTCCTTGAATACGGCTGGCATCGAGCAGTTCGCACCTCAGGGGATGTTCGCCTGGTAATCGCCGGGCGATCCGCTCCAGCATCCAGGCGCGGCTGAAGGCCAGACCATCGAGGTGCGCGGCCTTGCCGTCCACCCGGTCGGACGAGCCGACCGTTGGCCATTGACGCGCCGATCCGGGATGCGCGTGCCATTCGGGAAACGCGCGGGCCAGCCAGTCGGCGAACGCTTCTGGCGTTTCAATGCAGCGGCTCAAGAGATCGGCGACTCCCAGCGAGGGGGAGAGGAAGTCGTGGGCCGAGGGCTCGAACGCGAGGGGATTACGCTCATCGGTCAGATGCCAGGTCAGCGATTTCTCCACGATGGCCCGCTCCAGTTCCAAGTCACCCCGTGCGCGGGCGTAGTCCAGCGCGAAGCCCAGGCTGAACGCCGTCTGATTGTGTTCGCCAGTGCGGATGGGTCGCTGAAGGGCCTGGATCCAGTTCAGAAAGCGATCCCGTAGCAGCAGCTCCAATGGCTGAAGATGGATGGCACACGCTCGCAGTTCGGCTTGCGGGTGCCGGTGCAATTCTCGGCAAAGATCGAAGTACCAGACCCAGCCATAGGCCCGTTCAAAGGTGGCGTGCTTTGCTTGGATGAAGTAGGCGTACTCCCCCGCCAACCCTTCGGAAGTCAGGCTCCGGGTCAGACATTCCACCCACGCCCGGGCCTCCGGATGCTCGGGGGCGACCCGCACAAAGCGGGCCAACGCCCCATGGCTGTGAACGGCGGAATGCCAATCGAAGCAGCCGTAAAAGACTGGCCACAACTCGCGCGGACTGCTCACGTGCGACGGCTCATAGAGGACTTGCGGTAACACCGCCGGATACTCACGGACAATCCCGCCCATCGCCCACCCGGCCATCACCGAAAGCAAAGGCTCCCAAGGAATCGCCTCGCGTGGGTCGGCCATCTTCTGCAGGTCGCGGTGGTCGTGATGATCCGAATCATGGGGCATGGAGACACATCCTGAACAGCTATTTCAACAAGGGGCGAGCCGGTATCTCCGGCCGTAGAGGAAGTAACGGGCCATAGGGCTATCGAGACAAACTCCCGATACGGACCTAGCGCGTCCAAGGGGCAAACTGCATCAGGATCAGTCCCATCGTGACGACGATGGACACCAGCGCAAAGGGTGCTCCGAAGAGGGCGATCTCCCGTTTCATGCCGAGGGCTGCAGGCGGGGATGACATCGGCGCGCCGTACGGCTTCCATTCTTCTCCTGCGCTGCTTCGATATTGCGTGCGATTCCGGTAAAGCAGCCAAAGGGCCAGCCCGCTCCCCACCAGCGCGAGCGCCACTTGGAAGGCGACCAGGGCGTCGATCGGTGCCTGCATCTGCTCCTGTACATCGCCGCCCATGCGAGACACCAGGACGGAGATCATGTTGTTGAGGTAATGCAGCCACATCGGGAGCCAGAAATTGCGGGTGGTGTAATAGATCCAGAAGAGGGCCATGCCAATAGGGAGGACCGCCACCACATGGAGGGGATGGATATGAATCATCGCGAACAGTACCGACGACACAAGCAGGGTGCCGACCACCCCCAGTCGCGGCAGCAGGCCCCGCATGAACAGGCCCCGGAAGACCAGCTCTTCGCTGATCGCGGGGGAGACAGCGATCGCAAGAATCAAGACGGCGAGATTCATGGATCCCGTCATCGCCTGCAGTTGCTCGACACCGTTCAATTGGTCGATGAAACCCAGGAACTCGTAGTGGGTGGTCAGACTCTTCCAAGGAATCGCGGCCACTCGATAAGTGAAATCGGCCACGATCCCCAACGGAAGAACGAGACAGCTCACCAGCAGCCACTGGTACATGCTGGGCGTTTCGAGGTTGAGCTGCCGCATCGTGCCAGGGCCCATGCGCAGGCGGACGGCGAGGATCGTGATGGCGATCATCAGCCATTGCTCGCCCGCGATGAGAATCGAGTTCCCCGTCGGTCCCAGCACCATGAGCCGCTTCAACAGTTCGGGGTCTTTGATCCCCTCGATGACAGTCAGTTGAATGGTGGAACAGACGAGGATGGCGAAGAACAGGCCGATGCTGACCACAAGGTGTGCCGCAATCACCCCCACGGTCCACGCACAGGCCTCCCAAGGGCCCGGGCCCCGTGACGAACCGACGACATCCCATTCGTGATCCGTTGTGTCGGGAAGTTTTTCGCGGAAGGCGGGGAGTGGGCGATCCACCGGGATCTCATGCGGGCTCTCGTCCAGAAAGTCGACGAGATTCCCCACGAAGGCGCTCGTTGCCGCGGTGTTTTCCGGAGTGGGAGGCCGCAGATCGATCGGTTCGTCTCCCTTTGGCATCGAACCCTCCGCAGGAACGTCGTTCATCGATCCATGACCCCTTTATCAGTCTTGACCCGGTATCACTCTTGCCCCGGACACAAGGCTGGCCGGGAATGCACGCTTTCTCCGGCCTTTGAAAGTATCCCGACTGCCCGGCTTCCGCGATGGTCTTCTTGAGCGGCGGACCGGAAAGGTATCGCGCGGTCGGTCGTTCCTGCTATCCTCGATCAATCATCCGTCGACTGGAACTTGCGGGGACAAAGTCTCAGTCACGGATTGAGAGGGATGGAACAACCAGGCCTCGGCGGGCCTCCCACCGCCGACGGTTCCGACGAGGACTCACGCAATGGATTCACCGGCGACGCCAGCAGAGGGGATGACCCCTTCCGAGAACGTCCGATTGCTGGCGGCGGTGTTTTGTCCTGATTGTCGCTTCACCTTCGAACTTCCCCAGGCGGAGCTTCCCCCGGCCACCGCCGAGTCGACCGACAACTCATCCGACTCGCCCGTGGCAACTTCGGCTCCCTTCAAATGTCCCCGCTGTGGATCGGCCGTGGGCATGACTCATGCGCCGCAGTGCAGCACCCATCTGCACATCGAACACGATCACCGGCACCCCGCGTCGCCGGTGAAGCCGCGTGATCTGGTGAAGGCTTCCAACGAAGTGGCCATCGACGGTCAACTGATCGGCCACCAGTTCGGCCCCTACGAGTGCGAGGCACTTCTCGGGGCGGGTGCGATGGGACGCGTCTATCTTGCCCGGCATCGCGTGCTCAAAAGGTTCTGCGCCATCAAGATCCTGCCGCCGGCACTCGTGGCGCAGGATCGCGAGTTTGTCGATCGATTCCACAACGAAGGGCAGGCCGCCGCCGCACTCAACCATCCCAACATCGTCGCGATCTACGCACTGGGTGAGATCGAAGGACTGCACTATCTGGAGATGGAATTCGTGCCGGGAATGTCCGTCCGGCAGCGCCTCGAGGATGAAGGGCTGTTCGCGGCTGTCCGCGCCACGTCGATGGTGTTGCGCATTGCCGAGGGACTGGGAGCCGCCCACCGGCACGACATCCTGCACCGTGATCTGAAACCCGACAACGTGCTGTTGACCCATCAGGGGATCCCCAAGATCGGCGACTTCGGGTTGGCCCGGCGCACCTCGGTCGACGGGGATGCCACCGGCCGCCGGGAGGTGGTGGGGACGCCGCAATACATGGCGCCCGAGCTCTTTCAGGGCAATCCCGCGACTCCCGCCAGCGATGTCTATTCGCTGGGTGTGATCTATTACCAACTCCTGACCAACCGGCTGCCGTTCCCGGCGGCGAACATTCCGGAGCTGATCCAGCAGGTCTCGCAGGGGAAGATCCCTTCGGTACGTGACATCAACCCGCGCGTCACCCTGGAAATGGCCGAGGCGCTGCATCAATTGATGGATCGCACACCCGGCAACCGGCCCCGTTCCGGCATCGAAGCGGCGCGCCTGCTGGAGGCGATCCTGGGACAGGAGGTCGATCTTGAATCGCTGGTCGCGGAAGCGTTTCGCCATCATGCGAATGTCCGCTGGTCGCGCCACGGCGAAGAGGGGTTCCGCATCGACATCGATCTTCCCGGCGGACGCAAACAGGCGGCGTTCATCGAACCCAGCGAGCACGCCGCGGTCGATCGACTGGTGACGATCTCCAGCATCTGCTGCGAAGCCACCCCCACCTACTACGAGACGGCCCTCCGCCTCAACGCCGCCATCCTGCACGGCGGCCTGGCCATCCGTGAGATCGACGGTGTCAGCGTCTTCGTGATGCTCGACACCTATCCGCGATCAACCATCGACCCCGAGGAGATCCGCCGCAGCGTGCTGGAAGTCGGCCACCAGGCCGACTCGATCGAAAAACTCCTCACCGGCGGCGACCGAAATTGAGGGATCGTCCATCGCTTTGGCGCTCATCCGGCAACGCCATCTGCAATCTCGCCCAGTCCACTGGAAGAGCCGCCAGTGCCGGTTTGCGGGGGTAAGGGCGAGCTCGAACGTCTGAGGCTTCTCAAAACAAGCAGCTTCATCGCGTATCGCTTGGCCTACCAGGAAACGTGGTTTGCTTTGCCATATCCTAGTGAAGACCCAGAAGCGACTTGGTCGCCTTCGACACTCGGAGGGCCGGAGTCGGGAGGGTTCACTCTGAATCACCATAACGGCATTCGAAAGGCCCCTGATGGACCTTGAAATGGGCATTGGGAGACGATTTTCGCAGCGCGTCGCAGTTGAGATTTGTATGCAGCAGAGTGAAACTCAGAAGATTCCGCATTTCCGGGAGTTCAACTTGTGTCGAGAAGGTACAAAACTGAATCAACACATGCCTGAGTGAACCGCAGTTTCCCAACTCTTGAAGATCGCCTTCGACCATGGCCGAACTCGACAGGTAAAAGAAATCCAGACGTCGGCATTTTCCAATGCCCTCTAATTGTGTCCCGGCGCGAATGCTATGGGTTAGGAGAATGGAACGCAGGGCGGGATTATCTCCCATTCCCCCAAAAGGGGATTCGTCAAATTGGCAATCGCGGAAGCTCAGACATTCGACTCGATTCGCTGAACAGAGCCGTTTCATCTGCTGGTCTGTCAGGTGGACGCTGGTAAGGGACAGAGTTTGCAGCGGCTTAAAGGCAACCAGGCGGTCGATGAGCCGATCCAGTGCCGCCGAATCGGCAAGGTACTTTCCATCAACTTCCACAGACGCCACCCCGCCAACCATTACCCGGATGGGCGTTGAAAGCTTCCCAGGCCAGTTGTCGATCCAAGTTGCCACCGGCTTGACATGGCAACCGACACTCTGAAGCTCGCGGATTGCCAACGTGGTGCGTATGGCCCAGGAGGCGGGAAGGCTGCCGAGAAACAGCAGCACACCCAGACCGAAGACATGTCGCAAACCCATCCGCGAATCGGGCAGGAGCGACCGCAAGAAGTGAAACATCGCTGTTCCTCGCTGACGGAACGGACCGGCAGAGGATGAATGGGTGGGACATCTCACACCAACTCCACTCCCAATCCTGGGCAACCCTGTTTCAGGCTCCGCATGAAATCTCAGTTTAGCCATCGGGAAGAGGGCCACCTTGGAGATTTTTCCCCGCCAGTTGGTATTCCCATAATCGAGTGGACTTCAATCCTCATGCGACTTTCAACGCTGTCCCTTTTCCCGGTTCTGTCAGCAGGATTCCTCGATAAGGGATTCCCGGCGTTTTCCTCAACGCCGGGAATCTGCCTTCGACATTCTTGGTAAGGCACCATTTGTGGTTAGAGAGCGTGAAGGCCATGCAAAACTCCCGGCATTCAAGGCCAACGCTACGAGTTTTGCGCTTTCCCTCTCCCATCACACAAGTCGCGCCAACCGCCCCCATCGTGGCACGTTTTCCCCTCCCGGCCTAAACTGGCGAACCAGTTGACCTTCTCCGTCGTCCACTGCTCGGGCTGATGCTCCGCGCGGGGATGTGCGGCCCGGTGACTGAGTTTCCCGTGATGTTGTCTCGCTCCTTTTCCGGTCTGGTTGAACATGCCCCGCTACGACGCCGCCCGCATCGAACCCAAATGGCAGGCCTATTGGGATCAGCACGCCACCTTCCGCACGGAGACGGACACCTCCAAGCCGAAGCTTTACGTCCTCGACATGTTCCCCTATCCCTCGGGCGACGGCCTCCATGTCGGCCATCCCGAAGGCTACACCGCGACCGACATCACCTGCCGCTACGGCCGCATGCAGGGGAAGAACGTCCTCCATCCCATGGGCTGGGACGCCTTCGGCCTCCCCGCCGAGCAGTACGCCGTCGAAACGGGAACGCATCCCCGCATCACGACCGAAAAGAATATCGCCACCTTCAAACGCCAGCTCAAGAGCTTGGGCTTCAGCTACGACTGGGAACGCGAACTCGCGACGACCGATCCCGATTACGTCCGCTGGACGCAGTGGATCTTCCTCCAGCTTTTCGACACCTGGTACGACGCCGAATGCCAGTGGACGGGGCCGGATGGCATCGAGCGGACCGGTCGCGGCCGCCCCATCAGCGAGCTTCCCATTCCCGAAGAGGTCGAGGCCCAGGGTGAACAGGCCGTCCGCAAGTATCAGGATGCCCACCGCCTCGCCTACATCCACCAGGCCCCCGTCAACTGGTGCCCGGTTCTTGGGACGGTTCTCGCCAACGAAGAAGTGACCGCCGACGGCAAGAGCGATCGCGGCAACCATCCCGTCGAGCGGCGGAACCTCAAGCAGTGGATGCTCCGCATCACGGCCTACGCCGAGCGCCTCATCGGCGAACTCGATCAGGTCAACTGGCCTGAATCGATCAAGCTCCTCCAGCGGAACTGGATTGGCCGCAGCGAGGGGGCCGAGGTCGATTTCCTCGTCGATGAAGGGGGTTCCACCCCGGCGATGATGGCCGACGACGAGATCATCGCCCCCCCCACGAAGCTCCGCGTCTACACCACGCGGCCCGACACACTCTACGGCGCGACCTACATGGTCATCGCGCCGGAACACCCCTTGGTCGACCGCGTGACGAGCCATCTCCGCCAGGCGGATGTGGCGGCCTATCGCCAGAAGACCTCCCTCAAGAGCGATCTCGACCGGACGGATCTCGCCAAGGAGAAGTCGGGCGTCTTTACCGGCGGCTACGCCATCAACCCCGTCAACGGCGAGAAGATCCCCATCTGGATCGCCGACTATGTCCTCATGAGCTACGGCACCGGCGCGATCATGGCCGTCCCCGCGCATGACGAGCGCGACCTCGAATTCGCCAAGCTCTTCGGCATCAATGTCATCCCTGTCGTCGCACCACCCGAGACGCCGCAGGAAGGTCTCATCGGCTTCACCGGCGCGGGCCTCGCCGTCAACTCGGGGCCTTACACAGGCCTCACGACGGAAGAAGTGAAGACCAAGATCGTCGCCGACCTCGCTGCCAAGGGAGTCGCCAAGAAGGCGATCAACTATCGCCTCCGCGATTGGCTCTTCAGTCGCCAGCGCTACTGGGGCGAGCCGTTCCCCATCTGGCACGAACTCGACGCGCAGGGCGAGCCGACGGGGATGGTCCGCGCGGTCAGCGCGAGCGAACTTCCCGTGAAGCTCCCCGAGATGGAAGACTTCAAGCCGACCGGCACGCCCGAGCCGCTTCTCTCCAAAGCACCGGCGGAGTGGCTCTACGCCACCGCCGAAGATGGCACGAAGCTCAAGCGAGAAACGAACAGCATGCCCCAATGGGCGGGGAGCTGCTGGTATTACCTCCGCTTCTGCGACAACAAGAACAGCGAGCGGTTCATCGATCCGGAGAAGGAGAAATACTGGCTCCCGGTCGATCTCTACATCGGCGGTGCCGAGCATGCCGTGCTCCACCTCCTCTACTCGCGTTTCTGGCACAAAGTCCTCTTCGATCGCGGGCACGTGACCCACGCCGAGCCGTTCCACCGCCTCGTCAACCAGGGGATGATCCTCGGCGAGATGGAGTTCGTCGGCTTCCAGAACAGCGCGGGCCAGTTCGTCACCGCGAAGGGGATCGACGTCGCCCACAACGTCGATGCCCAGGGGCAGACTGTCGTCCCCGTGAAGCTCACGGCGGAGGAAGTCGAGAAGCAGGGCGACAGCTTCGTCCTCAAGAGCGACCCGCAGGTCGCGGTCGACGCCCGCTCGTTCAAGATGTCGAAGTCGCGGAAGAACGTCATCAATCCCGATCAGGTCGTCTCGCAATACGGCGCCGACGCCCTCCGCATGTACGAGATGTTCATGGGGCCGCTCGAAGCGACCAAGCCGTGGAGCATGTCGGGTGTGGAAGGGGTTTATCGCTTCCTCGGCCGCGTCTGGCGGCTCATTACCGAGGATCAGGCCGACGACATCCGCCTCAGTCCGAAGGTGCAGGATGTCGAGCCGACCCCCGCACAGGCCCGCATCCTCCACAAGACGATCAAGGCCGTGACGGAAGACCTCGACCGGCTCTCGTTCAACACGGCGATCAGCCGCATGATGGAGTTCGTCAACGAGTTCACCTCCGCCGAGGTGCGGCCCAAATCGGCGATGGAGACCTTCGTGCTCCTCATCTCGCCTCTTGCCCCGCACATCGCCGAAGAACTCTGGGAACTTCTCGGGCACAAAGAGTCGCTGGCTTACGAGCCGTGGCCGAAGTTCGACGAGTCGCTCCTCGAGGAAGCAACCATCGAGATCCCCGTGCAGATCAACGGCAAGGTGCGGGCCAAGATCGTCGTCCCCAAGGAAGCCACGGCGGAAGCGATCGAAGCCCAGGCCGCCAGCGACCCGAACGTCACCAGCCACTTGGAAGGAAAGATGATCGTCAAGAAGGTCTACGTGCCGGGCCGGATGATGAACTTCGTGGTGAAGTAAGAAGTAATACGAATCGCAAGTTGGAATGGCGTGGTGGGGGTCTCGAAAGTTTGCTTGCACTGTTTTCCCAAATGCAGCTGCAAGGATGGCACACGGACGCTCTGTGCTTGATCTTCTTGGAGACCTTCGCGTGAGATCATCATCTCTTCGTCTTGAAATCATCGAAGAGGGTTCACGCGAAGGCGCGAAGTCCGCGAAGGAATACGAAGGGGAGTCAGACGAATCGCGATATGAAATCGTGCGTTGAGGATCTCAAAACATGCTTGCCCAAAGCATGTCACACAGGGCGATGTTTCCAATGGAAAGGCGTATGAGAGCGAAGATGTGATGGGTGGGGGCCATGTGGGGAGACTCGCCCTCACCCCAACCCTCTCCCAGCGGACTGGGCGAGGGGGCAGGAGAACTCCCAGCTCCCAGATTCCTGTTTTCCTTCGCAAGGGCTCTTGATACACCCTCCTCTGAAGGATTCCCGACGGATCCGTGTCGGTCATCGCGAGAGATCCCTACGGAATTCCCTCTCGCGATGCGGTGTCCCACGACCAGGTTTCATCACGAAAGAACGCTCATGCAGGGACCAGCCCCCGCGCAACCTTTGCTTCCCGAACTCGCCGCGATCCTCTCGCCGGCGGCCTCCCTGGAAACATGGTCGTTGGCGCAAATCCGCGAGGTCACCCGGCTGCTGATCGAGAAGGGAACCTTCCACTTTCCCACACTCCCCACCGGCCTGTTCGCGGCGGCCACCTCCGCCGCCGACGACTTCCACCTCACGGGATACCAGAACGTCTGGGTTCGCGACAATGTCCATGTTGCCCACGGCCACTTCCTCTGGGGCGAGACGGAAACCGCCGTCCGCGATGTGCGAGCGCTGCTCGAATTCTTCGCCACCCAGCAGCACCGGCTGGCCGATATCATCGAGGGCCGCGTCGATCCTGACGAGATCCAGAAGCGGCCCCACATCCGCTTCAACGGCCTGGCCCTCGCCGAGAACCCGGAGCTGTGGTCGCACGCGCAGAACGACGCCCTCGCCTACTTCCTCTGGCTGACGGCCAAACTCGCCACCACCGGCCAACTGCCGCTCACCATCGAGCAGGCCGCGCTGCTCAACGAATTCCCCCATTACTTCCAGGCGATCGACTACACCACCGACGAAGACAGCGGGCACTGGGAGGAGGAACGCAAGATCGAAGCCTCCAGCATCGGTGTCGTGGTGGCGGCCCTCAAGCTGTGGGCCGTGATCCTCGACGAGCATCCCGAGTTTCGCACCGCCGGTCGCGGCGCGACCTCGGAGCTTTGTGCGGCTCTGGCTCATCGAGGGGAAATGGCACTCGAAAAGATCCTGCCGAACGAGTGCATCCAGGCGAATGTCCGCAAACAGCGGGCCGTCGATTCCGCGCTGCTGTTCCTGATCTGGCCATTGCAGGTGACGACCCAGCCCATGGCCCGCAGCATTGTGAAGAACGTCATCGAGCAGTTGGCTGGCCCCTACGGCGTGAAGCGGTATCTGGGCGATTCGTACTGGTGCGCCGATTACCGCACGCTGGTCAGCGCCGAGAAACGTTCGACCGACTACAGCGGCTCCCAAGAGACGCGGGACAAGCTCCTCAAGAGGGGCTACGAGGCCCAGTGGTGCCTCTTCGATCCGATCATTTCGATCATCGCGGGAGAGTGGTATCGCTCGCACGGCCAGCCGGAAGACCTCGCCCTGCAGAAGTTCCATCTCGAGCGGGCCCTCTCGCAGCTCACGCAGCCCGATTCCCGCTTCGGTCCCTACAAGTGCCCGGAGTCGTACTTCTGCGAAGCGGGCCAGTACATCCCCAACGACATCACCCCCCTCCTCTGGACACAAGCCAACCTCCGCCTGGCCCTCCACGCGATGGAGCAATCGCTGGCGTCGTAGGTGGTTGCCGAGACATCCTCAAAAATTTCATAATTCGTGGCCAGAATCGAAACGCGTTTTCGCATTGCTCAGGGATGCCCTGCGAAAACAGCCGATTCAAAGGCGGACGGAATGAGCGAGGATGGGACAAACACCGGCCGGTTGAACGAGGAAGTCCTCTTCCTCGAAGCGATCGAAATCGACGACCCCCGGCGGCGAGGCGAGTATCTCGACCACGCCTGCCGGGCCGATGCCGCACTGCGCCGGCGCGTCGAGGAACTCATCCAGGCCCACGAGGAATCGGGCGCCTTCCTCAAGATCGCGGGGATCACCAACTCCTCCGGCAACACCAAGGAAGACACCGCCGCCGAACCCGGCACGAAAGTGCAGACTCCCGGCGAATTGACCAGCGTCGACCCCACGGAAGGGAAGGAGAGTCTCGACCTGTCGATCCTTACCCCTTCCGCCAAGCCGGGCTCGCTAGGGAGGCTGTTGCACTATGAGATTGAAGAGATCCTCGGCAGTGGCGGCTGCGGGACGGTCTTCCGCGCCTTCGACGAGAAGCTCCACCGCCGAGTCGCCGTCAAACTGATGGCGGCCGAGTTGGCCGTCACCTCGCCTGCGAGGAAGCGGTTTTTACGAGAGGCGCGGGCCGCCGCCGCGATCCGCCACGACAATGTCGTGCAGATCTACGCCGTTGAAGAGCAGCCGCTGCCCTTCATTGTCATGGAATACATCGCGGGGCAGACGCTCCAGCAGATGCACGAGGCCAAAGGCCCCTTCCCGCTCGAAGAAATTGTCACCATCGGCCAGCAGATCGCGCATGGCCTGGCCGCCGCCCATGCCTCGGGACTCATCCACCGCGACATCAAGCCGGGGAACATCCTCGTCGAGGACGGCACGGGCCGCGTGAAGATCACCGACTTCGGCCTGGCCCGCGCCGCCGACGACGCCAGCATCACACAGAGCGGCGTCATCGCGGGAACGCCGCTCTTCATGTCGCCCGAGCAGGCCCGCGGCGAGACGCTCGATTACCGCTCGGATCTGTTCAGCCTGGGGAGCGTGCTCTATGTGATGTGCAGCGGCCGTCCCCCCTTCCGCGCCGCCAACACGATGGCGGTCCTCAAGCGGGTGGTGGAGGACACACCGCGGGCGATTCCCGAGATCGTCCCCGAGATCCCCGAATGGCTGATCCGGATTGTCGAAAAGCTTCACGCCAAGGATCGGGAAGACCGATTTCAATCCGCAACCGAAGTGGCCGCGCGGCTCTCGCTGCGCGACCGCGCACCACTTCCGCCTGAGCACCCTGCAACCGCAGCACCTGCCAACGGTGTTGTGCCAGGTGGAACTTCCCCCTCGAAGAGCGACGCCACGACCGTCTTTCTGGCCGGTTCGCACACGGTCACCCGGCGGTTTTCGGAAACGGTGCGCCGACCGTGGGCGATGGCCGCTCTGGCGCTGCTGGCCGTGATCCTCGGCTTCGGCATGACGGAAGCGGCCGGTGTCACCGCCGTCACGAAGACCGTCATCCGCCTGTTCACGCCCACGGGAACCCTCGTGGTCGAAGTCGATGATCCGAATATCTCGCTGCGCATCGATGGAGAAGAAGTGGTGATCACCGGTGCTGGCATCAAGGAGCTCCGGCTGCAACCCGGCCAATACGAGGTGGAGGCCAAAGAGGGCGATGCGCTGATTCTCAAGCAATTGGTCAACATTTCCAGCAATGGTCGGGAGGTGTTGAAGATCAGCCAGGAGGCGGGAGGAAAGTTGGGCGATTCGCCACAGCTAACTCGCGACATCGCGGCTTCAGCGGCAACTCAGAGACCGCCTGCCGCCCTTGACCAACGGTTGGCCAGCATCCTGAAGGGAACGTGGTCGATTGATGGACTTGAGCTGGTTCAATCGGGAACCTCCCACTCGCTCATCAGCTTTGGTGATCCGAATTGGACCGATATCGACTTCAGCTATGAAACAATGACCACCTCGAATGCCGCCGACAGCCAGGGAGGTGTCGGTCTGTATCGAGTGCTGGACTTCAACAACCACCTGGCGTTCGCACTCGGCGCTTACGGCGGAAAATACATCGAACTCCACCGAATTATCGAAGGAAAATGGAGCCGTGACGATGGCACGACGCTGCCGTTTTCTTTCGAACCCCGCCGCTGGTACCGCGTGAAGCTGCAACTTCGCGGCGACAAAACCACCTGCTTTCTCGATGGCGAACAGATCCTGAAGATGACCGATGCCAATCGTCTTCAAGGGAAGGTCGGCTTCGCCAGTTGGAACTCGGCTGTCCGCTTTCGCAACATTCGCGTCACCGATCCGCAAGGAAATCTGCTCTGGGAAGGCGCGCCCGATCTGCCGCAGGCATCGCCGGCTGCCACAGTCCCGGCCATTTCCGAAACCGCTGTCCGCACTCCAGTGCTGACGATGCGTCACGAGGATCCCGTCCGGTTCGTCGCCTTCACGCCGGACGGCTCGCGGATCGTCTCCGCCAGCAACGGCGACGACCATGAGATCCGTGGTAGTGTCCGCTTCCACGTTGCAGGAAAAGACAACACCGTCCGCGTGTGGGATGCCCGCACCGGCACCGAGACACGCCGTTTTCGCATGACCGAGGCGGAGCACTACGGGCCGTTGGGGATCGCCGTCTCGGCTGATGGAAAAGCGTTGGCGGCTTCTTCGGGCTGGGCGACCGCGAACGGTCCCTCCGAGCCGCGGGTCTATGTCTGGAACATGGAGACGGGAGAGCGATTGCATCAATTCCCGCTGGTCGATAACCACTGCGTACGCTGTGTGACATTCTCGCCTCAGGGAGGTGTCCTCAAGCTGGCACGCAGCGGAAACGGTGGCATCAACTCCTGGACTTTGCCGCTCGGAAGTCCCCTGCCCCGCGTTTCCATCGGAGAAGTCCCGCCCGGCGTGGAAGCGCCCCGGATGTCGTGGTCGCCCGATGCGAAGTTTCTGCTCAGTGCGGTCTGGAACGGGCGCGGCGATTGGATCGCATGGAACGCCGAGAACGGAGAGATCGTCAAGACGTTCAAAGGCCATACCTCGCCTCCACGTTACGTGGTGATGTCGACGGATGGCCGTCTGGTGCTCACCTGCGCGGACGACTACACGGTTCGGTTGTGGGATTGGCAAACCGGCAGGCAGCTGCTGTGTCTGGGTGACGATGAGATTCTGGACAGTGTGCCGTATTCCGCCTCTTTCAGCCCCGGCGGAAAAACGTTCGCAGTCGGCTTCCGTTCCGGAAAGGTCCGTGTTTATGGACAAAAGGCAGGGACGTTGCTCGAAGAGTTCGTGGCTCATGTCGGAGGTGTCAGCGATCTGCAGTTCAGCCGCGATGGTTCCCGTTTGGTCACGGGCGGTGGAGACGGCGGTGTGAAGGTCTGGGACTTCGCCGCAGTCTCCCTGAGAAGCGACGAACGCGAGATCGATCCCGAGGCCGCCGCCATCCGGTATGTCCTCGAGCATGGGGGGAAGGTCAGGATCAACAACGATCCCGTCGAGAAAAGGACTCTCAAAGAAGTCGATTTCTCATCTCCCATGCAGCTTCGCGGCCTGCAACTTCCTCCCCGCTCGAACCCCGACTTGCGAGATTTCGAAGTCTTTCGGCGGTGCGAAGGGATCGAGTCGATCCATCTCAATGAGTGTGTGCTCGGCGAGGCCCATCTGGCGGTTTTCGCGGGGATCGGCCATCTCAAGGAGCTTTCGCTGATGCAGACGAAAGTCCCCGGAAAGGCGCTGGCGGACTTCGTCCCCAATCCCTCCCTGAAAAAACTGGAGGTCTGGGGATCGCCGCTGGATGCGAAGAGTCTGTCACCCTTCGCCGCCAGCCCGATCGAACACCTCGACCTGGGGGCCACGCGGATCCCCGCGAAAGGTTTCCAGGTGCTGGGGAACCTCGGCCAGCTCAAGTTCCTGCGGCTCTCCTTCACACCCGTTTCGGCGGGCCATGTCGAACACCTGCGGACGGCGGTTCTACTGCGCGAACTCGAACTGGACCACACCGGCTGCGACGACACCGCCGCCCCGCACTGGAAGCCGCTGGTTGCGCTCGAACGACTGAGCATCTACAACACGAAGATCGGCGACGAGACTCTGGCCGAACTGGCGAAACTTCCCAACCTGAGGAGTCTCGATGTTCGCGGCACGGGGGTGACGGCAGCGGCTGTCGACCGCTTCCGTACGGCAAACCCTCGCTGCAAAGTCGATTGGAGCGGCGGGCCGAGTGTCATGTTGCCCACCTCCCCAAGTTCCGGTGGTGAAGTCGCTTCACCCGACCTCAAGGCCGCCCGGTATGTGCTGGAACACGGCGGTGCCGTCCGCTTCAAAGGCGACTTTTCAAAATTCCATGAAAAGGTCGAAGAGGTCGATTGGAAAAAGCCCAGACCTCTGGTGGAGATCCGACTTGATCGCTTGAGCAACGTTGGCCCCGAAGTCTTCGCCATGTTCGCCCTGTGCCCGACCCTGCAGTCGATCAGTCTGCAGAACAGCGACATCACGGCAGAGCATCTCCAACCATTGGAGTCTCTCGCATTTCTCACGACCCTGAAGCTTTCAAACAATTCGAGGATCGCCGGACGGGCGCTGCGTTCGTTCAAGAACCTCTCGCATCTGGAGGGCTGGGCCGTCCAACTCAAGGACGAGGATCTGGCGGCGCTTAAAAACAATCCCTGGAGATACCTGGATATCGGTGGCATGCAGGTGACTGGCAAGGGACTGCGGCTGCTCGCCAACCTGGGGGATCTGCGCTACGCGCGGTTGGCGTACATCAATCTGCGGAACGAGGACATCGCCGTCTTCCGCGACTGCACACGCCTTGAAACATTGGCTTTGTACGAGACGAAGATCGGCGACGAAGGTGTCCGGCACCTGCGGGGATTGCCCTCCTTGCGGACACTGGAGTTGCAGAAGACCTTGGTCACCGACAGTGTCTTTGAACATCTCTCGACCCTGCCCGAACTCACGTTTCTCGATGTGCGGGACACCAAGGTCTCGCGTCCCGCGATCGACAAGTTCCGGGAGTCGCATCCCCTGTGTCTGGTGCGATGCCGGGATGGCGACTTGCCGCGCGAGGGTCGGGGGGACGACATCGTCAGACATGCGGCCACTGACCGTGCCGCCGCCAACTTCGTGCTCGACATCGGCAAGTCGGTCTGGATCGACGATCGGCCTGATCCTGTGTCGGGTTCGTCGTCGTCGTTGCCTTTCCACAAATTCAAGCTCAGGGGAATCGGGCTGGAAGGGCTGCGGAATTTGACACCGGAGGATTTTGCTGGATTCCGCCACTGCCGGAGCATCAAGGAACTCAACCTCAACGACACGGCTGTGACCGACGAACATTTGAAGGTGTTCGAGAATACCACCGCCATCACCCGCCTCTCGCTCAACGGTGCCAAGGTGACAGAGAAGGGACTTTCGTATTTCGCCGGCTGTGGGAAGATGCGCATCCTCTCGGCCTGGGCCGTGCCGGTGGACGACACCTTCATCCGGTCGGTCGCCAATCCCGAGTTCACGTTCCTCAATCTGGGTGCGACCCGCATCACTGATGCCTCGCTGGAAGCCTTCGGCGGCTTTTCGAAGCTGACTTGGGCCACATTGAATCTCACAGGGCTGACGGATAAGGGGGTCGCCTTTCTGAAGGATGCCAAGCAACTCACTTACCTGGGACTCAACGGCAGCAAAATCACGGACCAATCTGCTGAGGTGTTCGCCACCATGGAGAATCTCGAGGAACTGACTCTCAACGAAACTTCCTTTACCGATGGAGGTCTTGATCGGTTAATCCAAACAGTTCCCAAGCTGCGCACCTTCGAACTCAAAAAGACCAAAGTGACGAAGGAAGGGATCCAACGCTTTCACGCCAGCCATCCCCAGTGCCGCGTGAGCTGGGATGAGGGTGAGCTCGAGCCGGTGGATTGATGATCGTGACCACCCGCTGCGGGATCGCTCCGAACCACCGGAGCTCCCCGAAGGAGGAAAAGTCTTCCAGCGCATTGGCCACCCGTCTGCGGCATGATCCAATGATTTATGAACTGCGTTCTTTCGGGAACGGCATGACTTCACATCATTGACAGGCCTTCAGAGCCGCGGGATCGACCATGGAAGACGAACTCCCTCTCCCCATCGCGGGCGAGGCGGAAGAACATACCCTCATCTCCGAGCAGGAGCCGGAGATCGGTGGGAAATCCGCCTTTCTGGCTCAGATCCGCGAGGTCGCCGACAAGCTCGAACGCGACGGCGCCACCCGCGGCGACATCAAGATCATCGCCCGGGCCGTCAAGGAGCTGCGCTACGCCTTCAAAGTCTTCACCCCCTATCGGCTGCACCGCAAGATCACCGTCTTCGGCTCGGCCCGCACTCCGCCGGGCCATCCCGACTACCTCGCTTCGGTCGAATTCGGCCGCCAGATGGCGGCCAACAACTGGATGGTTCTCACCGGGGCCGGCGGCGGCATCATGGAGGGGGCCCATCTCGGCGCGGGCCTGCCGATGTCGATGGGGGTCAACATCCTCCTCCCCTTCGAGCAGCGTGCCAATTCGATCATCGACGGCGACCCCAAGCTCGTCACCTTCCGCTTCTTCTTCACCCGCAAGCTGATGTTCGTGAAGGAGGTCCACGCCATCGCCGTCTTCCCAGGGGGCTTCGGCACGCTGGATGAACTCTTCGAGACGCTCACGCTCATCCAGACCGGCAAGCGGGACATGATGCCGATCGTTCTCATCGACCAGCCCGACTGTGACTACTGGTGTGCCCTGCAGAATTTCATCAAGGAGCAATTGCTCGGCAGGGGGCTGGTCTCTCCGGCGGACTTGTCGCTCTACAAGCTCGTCAACAATGTCGAGGACGCCGTCAAGGAGGTGCTGGGCTTCTACCGTGTCTACAACAGCATGCGGTTCGTGAAGCAGAACCTCGTGCTGCGGCTCAATGTGGAACCTTCGGACGAACTCCTGGCCCGCCTCAACACCGACTTCGCCGACCTCCTGATGACCGGCACCATCGAACGGACGACCGCCCATCCCTTCGAAGCGGATGAACCTCATTTGAAGTCGCTCCCTCGTATCAAATTCCACTTCCAACGCCGGGAAACGGGCCGCCTGCGGCAGTTGATCGATGTGCTGAATCAAGAGGGATGATGTGCCATCAACCCTCGCCCGGTCCTCCGGGAGAGGGTCTGCCAAGGGCAGGTGGAAAGGTGAGGGTCTTCCCGAGCGATGTGGCGAGCCAGACACCGTTCCCCAGGAGGGACAAGCGACG
>PNLE01000023.1 GCA_013822855.1 Planctomyces sp. | reverse complement strand
TGGGAGAGGGGGAGCCGCTCCCCGCCAGTCGAGTGACGTGCCGATTGGAGACGGGTCGGACGCACCAGATTCGGATTCATCTTTCAGAGCTGGGGCATGCGATCGCGGGGGATGCGATTTACGGTGCCCGCTCATTACCGCGTTTGCCGCGACTGTTCCTGCATGCCCGGCTCCTGGGCTTCCGGCATCCGGTGACGAATCGACTGGTCGAATTCACTTCGACATGGCCGGAAGCTGACGGGCAGTGGCTGGAGACGAATTTCAAGAGTGCGGCGGCTCCTGGTTGATACGAATCGCAATTTGAAATGGCGCGTTGAGGATCGAAAAACATGCTTGCCCAAAGCTGCAAGCATGGCACACAGAGCGCTATTTCAAATTGAAACGCGTCCTCATTCGACGGCAGCAGTGATGATCAGCTCGACCCGGTAGTGCGGGTTGACCAGCTGAGTGTGGAGGCAGGCGCGGGAGGGAGCGTGGCCTTCGGGAATCCAGGCATCCCACTGGCGATTGAACTCGGCCAGATCCTCGGGGAAGGGGATCACGATCGTCACTTGCAGCAGGCGATTTAGGCCACTCCCGACCCGCGCCAACGTCGCTTCCGCCTGCTCGAACACCTGGGCGAATTGGCGTGCAGGAGCAGCCGTCGGGTCGGCGGCGACTTCCACGAAGTAGGCCACCCCGCCATGGACCACGGCATCCGACCAGCGACGGGTGACGCCGTGACGGGTGATTTCTGTTGAAGCATGGTCGGCCATGGGAAAATCGCTTGCCACAGGTGAGGTCACACAAGGAATGGATCGGGCTATCGACTTCTCCCCCACGATCCTTCGGGTCGTCACGAGACTGTCCCACTCAATACAGGCAGAAGTTCCCGATGGGTGGAGTGCTCTTCAACGTTCCTGGAGTGGTTGGCCACCGGCGGGAGCGGGAGGTCGGGCAGCACTGTCCCCGCAGGGAGCGGGTATTGGTCGATGTAGTCATAGAAGACGTTTCGCTGGCGGGGGATGTAGCCGGCGTCTTCGATGAGGCGACGGATTGTGGCCAGTGTGAGGTGGTGCACCGTCCCCGCCTGGGCGACGACGTTCTCCTCGATCATCAGGCTCCCCATGTCGTTCGCACCGTAGAAGAGTGCCAGCCCGCCAATCTTTTCACCCTGCGTGACCCAAGACGACTGGATGTTGGGGATGTTGTCGAGATAGAGCCGGGCGACGGCTTGCGTCTTCAGATACTCGAAGGCACCCGCCGGGGGGATGTGGGCCATGTCGGTGTGGTCGGGTTGGAACGACCAGCAGATGAAGGCCGTGAAGCCGTCGGTTTCGTCTTGAAGCTGCCGCAGCCGTTCGAGGTGCTCGATCCGCTCGGCGAGCGTTTCGATGTGGCCGTACATCATGGTGCAGGTCGACTTGCCGCCCAATGAGTGCCAGACGCGATGGACGTCGAGCCAATCGTCGGTCAGCACCTTGCCGCGGGTGATCTCCTTGCGGACGCGGTCGACGAGGATCTCGCCGCCGCCGCCCGGCAAACTTCCCAAGCCAGCGGCCTTAAGTCGCTCCAGAACGGTCTTCAGTGGGAGCTTGTTGACCTTCGTGAAGTGGTAGATTTCGGGGGGGGAGAAGCCGTGGATGTTGACCTGCGGGAAGGCGGTTTTCATTCCCCGCAGCATCTCCTCGTACCACTCCAGTTTGTACTGCGGATGCAGGCCGCCCTGCAGCAGGATCTGGTCGCCACCCAGCGCGACCGTCTCGGCGATCTTCTGGTGGAGTTCCTCCTGCGAGAGGACATAGCCCTCCGCATGCTTGGGTGGCCGGTAGAACGCGCAGAAGTCGCAGACGGCAGTGCAGACATTCGTGTAGTTGATGTTCCGATCGATGTTGTACGTGCGGAACGGCTCGGGGTGCAGCCGCTCCGTCACACGATGGGCCGCCTCGCCGATTGCGGAGAGATCGTGCGACGAGAGGATCGCCACCCCTTCATCGAAGGTGAGGCGTTCTCCTTGGACGGCCTTATCGAGCAACGGCTGGATCGCGGAACTCACAGCAGACTCCTGACGGGGCCAGTCGCAGCGAGGCGGCGAGCCGGTAGTACAGCTCGAGCCCCTGCCGTTCGGCTGGCCCCAGTGTGAAAAACAGATTCTCGGTGAAGTAGCGGATCGTCTCATCCACGGCCAGCCCCAGGGCAGGGGCCTCGCGGGCGGCGATGGCTTCGCAGCGGGCGACGCCCCGATCCCGCGCTTCGGCCAGCGCGACGACCAGCGGCTCCAACTCATTCTCTTGGCCAACCGCCACTTCACCATTCGACCGCACAAGATTCGCGGGCTGATCCTGGCGTTTGACGTACGATCCGCTGGCAACCCACATGGCAAAGACGAAGGGCAAGCCCGTGTGGCGGTGCCATTCTTCGCCCAGATCCCACACATCGTGGAACTGTTCGAGCGGAGGGGACATGGCCCGGTCGCCGATCATCAGGACGGCGTCGGCCGTTGTCTCTTCGATCCGTGAGCCGAGCGGGAATGTCGTTCGCCGGGGCGTCAGGCCGAAGCGTTCATGCAGCATGATCCGGGCGAGGGTCGCACTGGTCCGCGAACCTTCGTCGAGGGCGAGCGTTTTGATCTCCCGCCAAGGAACGCGTGTGTAGAGTTTGACACTCCGGACAGCCCCGTGCGTGGCGACGCAAGCATCGGACACAATGCGGCACGGCGCGAATTCGGCCAGCCGGAAGTATTCGATGGACGGGATGAGTGCGACATCCAGCCGCCCCGCCCCCAGGTCGTCCGCCAGGCGGCTGGGGTAATCCAGCCGCAACGTGGCCGCCGGAAGCAGCTCCGCCAGATCCTCGATCAGCGGCTTGGAATTCAAATAAGTGACCGCCCCGATCTTCAGGGAGGTGTTCGACTTGGACATTCGCGGCCTCCTTTCGGATCTGGGTGAGGATGAAGGTGAACTGACGTTTCGGAGAAGTGTCACCAGAGGGTCCGGGAGTCAGTCCCGCCGGTTGTCTGGAAGCCTGTGCCTCGCACCATTAGGATGCAGCGATCGCGGTTTCCGGCGAGATGCTTTGTACCATTGCTCTTCTCTTCTTAGAACCGAACTTCCGAGACGCTCTTAACTATATTAATGTCGGAGACCCCATGGCGGGCGCACCTCTGCAGGTTGGAATTGTCGGTTTGGGGAATGTCGGCACCGGGGTCGCCCGCATCCTGACGGATCACCCGGATCGGATCGCCGAGCGGGCCGGGCGGCAGATCCGCCTCAAGCGGGCGGTTGTTCGCAACCTCAACAAGCCACGGGACATCCGTCTTGATGCAGGGGTGCTTACCAACGACATCGACGCCGTCATCAACGATCCCGAAATCACCGTCGGAATGGAACTGATGGGGGGGATCCATCCCGCGCGGGAGGTGATCCTCAAGCTGCTCGCGGCGGGCAAGGATGTTGTCACAGCCAACAAGGCCCTCTTGTGCGAGCACGGCGACGAGATTTTCCGGGCCGCCAAAGAGTACGGGCGCACAGTCTGTTTCGAAGCGGCCGTCGCGGGGGGGATCCCCATCATCGCGGCGGTCGGGCAGTCGATGGCGGCCAACCAGATCATCGGCATCCAGGCGATCCTCAACGGCACCAGCAACTACATCCTCACCGAGATGCAGTCGCATGAGCAGCATTACCACACGGCCCTCAAGCAGGCCCAGGATCTGGGCTATGCCGAATCCGACCCGTCGTTCGATGTGAACGGCCTCGACGCCGGCCAGAAGCTGGGGATCCTCTGCCAGCTCGCCTTTGGCACGCGGGTGAAGACCAGCCAGTTCGAGATCCAGGGGATCGACCATCTCGATCTGACCGATCTCAAGTGCGCCAGCGAACTCGGCTACCACATCAAGCTGCTGGCCCAGGCCCGCCTCACGAATAGTCAACTCGAAATGAGTGTCCGGCCCACGCTGATCAAGAAGGATACGCCCCTCTCGCAGATTTCCGGCCCGTTCAACGCGGTGCTGCTCGAAGGGGACATGGTTGGCAAGATGTGGTATTCGGGACGGGGTGCCGGCCAGGCACCGACCGCTTCCGCCTGTGCCGCCGATCTCATCGATCTGGCCGTGGGCCGGGCGCAATTAACGTTCGACCGGCTCGACTTGTGGCGCGAGCGGCCTGAGTTCCCGGTGATGCCCGCAGATCAGACAAGCAGCCGGTACTTCCTGCGCCTGCGGGTCGAGGACAAGCCGAACGTGATGGCGGAAGTGACCGGGATCCTGGGTTCGATCGGGATCAGCCTGGCTTCGATCGTGCAGCCGGAAGCTCCGGAAGTCGATCCGAAGAGCAACACGCCAGTGGTGCCCCTGATCATCATGACGCACCGCACGACAGCGGGCCAACTGCGGGCGGCCTTGGGCGAGCTGGAGCTTTCCAGCAGCGTCCGCGGCCCCCGCATCTGCCTCGCCGTGGCGGATTGATTTCGCGTTACTTCACCGAATGACTTCTGTGATGGCGGGCATTCATAAGCACGACTCGAAGACCACGCCCTTCCGCAAAGCCTTCAGGGACGTGCCACACGAACACGAATCCCCACTGAAAATTTCAATACGGAGTTGGCATGATCCATCTGGGAACCGCGTTCAAAGCCTTCTTCGGCACCCTGTTCAGCGATGAGAAGGCGGCACTCGTGGAAAGTGCGCTCGCTGGCAAAACCTTGCTGGCGCCTGAGACACCGGCCCAGCCGGCAGCCGCACCTGTGAAAGCACCGGCTCCCGTCGTCGTTCCCCCGCCCACACAAAACCCGGCGGTGACGCTCCTCGCGATGCTCCAGCGGGAGGCCCGTTTTGTCGACTTCCTGCAGGAAGAGCTGACCGGCTTCAGCGATGCCGAAGTTGGCGCGGTCGCGAAGGACATTCACCGCGATTGCCGGAAGGTGGTTGGCCGCGTCTTCGGCTTGGAGCGTGTGGAAGCCAGTGAGGAAGGTTCCCGGGTGACCGTCGAACCCGCCGCATCCAGCCAGTGGAAAGTGACGGGCAAGGTCGACGGGGGCCCGCCCTTCACAGGACAGGTTGTCCATGGCGGCTGGCGAGCCACCAAGTGCGAACTCCCCCAATTCGCCGGAAAGGCTGACGTGGCTTTGATCGTCGCCCCGGCGGAATTGGAAGTCTGAGAAACTGGTCTCACACCTTTCGCCGACAACGCGTATAATTCGTGGTGTGATCTCAATGACGCGGGAACAACGCCTGGCTTCAGGCGTCGTTCCCGTCTCAGTGTTAGGGATCCGAGGAGTGAGGCCATGCTGCGAGTTTTCGCCATCGCGCTCTGCCTGGTGCAGTTGGCCTCGGGATACGTCCCAGCTCTGCTCCTGACACAGTGCTGCGGTGTGCCACAACCCTCGCAGTCCGCGGCGACGGATTCACCGGTCGCCCAGTCCTCTACCACTCCCATTGCTCCAGTCACCAGACATGCCTGTTGCCAGCATGCGATGGCTTGCGACGAAGCACCGGCTCCGTCATCTCCCCCAGCCGCCAAAGCAATCACTCAGCTCCATTGCTGTCTCGACCCTTACGGCCTGTTCAATCATGGGCGGAAGTGCCCGATCATTGACGCCGCCGATCCCGATCGCGCCATCACAGCGGCCTATATCTCTTTCGATGCCGCCTCGCTGCTGGCATCGGTCATCGCTCTGCTACCGGCTCCGTCTACGGATGTGAGCCATCTGGCAATTGTGCATTGTGCCGCGGTGAATCCTTCCGATTCCCCCCACTTCGTGCCGCCCGACCGGCAGATTCTCCACTGTAGCTATCAGTGTTGAGAACGCGCGGCCTTTTGAACCGTCATAACGTGGGGAGATCTCTTTTCCCATGTCTGGGTTCAAGTGGCAGACCCTGTCGAGCCATCAGGCTTCGACGTTCCACGGCCGGGTGCCTTAGTGCACGCCACACTCTTGTCTCGATGAGCCTTGATCGGCGATGACGCGATGTTCGCGGTCTCCCGGCTGGGCTTTCCCATACCCATTGTCTTTCAAAAAAGGTTTCCATCATGGATCGTCGTACCGCTTTGAATTCACTGCTCGCCGCTGTCGCCGCCACCTCCTTCGCCGCCGCCGGTGCCATCCGCTTCGGCTTCGCGGCGGAACACCTCAATGCCGAGGACAGCTGCGCGAAGCAGTGCCGGGAATGCGCCGCCGTCTGCGCGGATTGCATCGAATGCTGCAAGAAGGACCGGCCCGAATGCGCCGCTTGCTGCGAGATCTGTTCGTCGATGTGCACCGTCTGCGCGGGGATGGTCGAAACCAAGTCGCCCCATTGGAAGGCGGCTTGCGAACTCTGCGAGAAGACCTGCCTCGACTGCGTGAAGATGTGCGCCAAGAGCGACAAGGCCTGCTGCAAGGAATGCGTCGAGATGTGCGCCAAGTGCGCCCAAGCCTGCGCCAAGATGCTCGGCAAGTAACCCGCTGATCTGAATTCTCGCTTTTCCCCCTCTCCCAGTCCGCTGGGAGAGTCGCCACTGGGGCGGCTTTTCAGGGGATCCAAGTTCTTATCTATCGGTTGCCCTGCGGCACCTCCCGGCGACCACCTTGGTTGCCAGGAGGTGTCTTTGATTTCTGCTGGTCATCGCCACCGTAGAAATGCAGAATCCCGGTGTTCCAGAAAACGCCGGGATTCCATGCGACTCATTCGAGTGGGCAGCCTTACGGTATTGGGGCCGCTTCCAGCTTCTCCAGTCGCCGCGACAGTTCATCGACCCGCGCGTTGAGCTTGCGGATCACCTTGATGAGTTCCTGCTCGCGGGCATTTTCCGGAGTGACCTCTTTCTTCGATGTCTCCCTGGGTGCGCGTTCTTTCTTTTGCTCGCCCTCTTTTCGGGCTGCCTGCTTCTCGGGAGAGGCCTTCAACATTTTTGTTTCGACCGTCGGAATCTCACGCTTCACATCCGCCGAAATACCATTTTCCTTCAAGAGTTCTCGAACCTTGTCGGCGAGATCTTCAGGGAGTTGGTTCATTTGATCCGCTCCCACCTGCCAGATTTGTTCGTGGGGTTCACCGTTCCGCGGTTCGATCGTCGACCGGCTCACGGTGACTCCCTTCACCTTGCCGTTGACCATGACGATCAGGAAGGCGTCTTCACGGCCATTGACGATTGAGGATCGGGCTTGAATCGAGGTTTGTTCTTCCGATCGAGATGCTCTTTCGTGAATGGAGTCTGCCGATTTCTTCGCTTCGGCCATGGCCTTCGCATGAGCCACCTCGGCTTCTTGACGGGCCGATTGCACCGCTTCGTCGATCCGTTGTTTCATTTCGGTGGTTGAGGGCTGCTGCGCCTGTCTATTCGCGTTCATGACAGCGGCACGGGCGGCCATCTCGGCTTCGATCACCTGCTGCAGTTCCCGATTGTGACGCTGAATCCGGCGGATCTCGTTCGAGACCTTTTCCTGCTCAGTGAGCGTCTGCGGTGGTTTCTCCTGCTGGGGTTCATCCTTCTCAGCCGGAGTTGTTTTCGCAGCTTCAGGCTTTGGGGCGGCCACCTTCAGGGTAACTGTCAGTGTTTTGCCTTCGCGAAGAACGACAATGTCGACCTTCTGTGTGGTGGCGATATTGACGGCACGCTGCAAGGGCTGTGTCGAGGTGAGTGGCAGTTTGCGCTCGCCCACTTGGATTGCCGTCAGCACATCGCCGGGTTTGAGTCCCGAGAGGGCGGGCCAAGTTCCTTCGTGGAAACCTTCCAGCCGCAGGCCGGTCTCTTTATCCAGTGAAAGAGCCGCACTTTCATCGGGCGTCAACTTCTCGATGGAGATCCGCGGGCGGGAAGCCTTGTCGTCGGCCGCGAGGGTACCGGGTGAGAGGAGCAGGCAGCTTGCGAGCAAGCCCAGCTGTGGCAGTCGTGCGACATGGCGATGGCAAGAGATCCACCAGCCGCCAATGGGGGCGGAAGATGATGTCCGGGATGGTTGAGAATTGATCATCAAAGAGTCTTCTTTCGTGGGACTTCAGCGCTCGTACGAATCAGCGAGCTGAAAATGTTGTGATGCAGGTTCAGGGGCGATGCGAGTATGTCATGAGAATGAGTATGCGGTGTTCTCTTAGCGCGTTTCAATCCCCTGCTACCGCACGCACAGAACACCTCAGTAAGAGAAATGGCTCGGGGCCATTTCATCTCCGCGTCCATCGACAGGCCTGCACTCGAATCGTGCGTGCCTGCCGCGCCGCTGTGCAAAATGTGAATTGTGTCGACTGAAACCGCAAACGCGTCTTTGGAGCTCATTCTCATCTTGTCCGGATGAAATCATGGAGCCCGCAACAAAGCGGCTCAATGATTTGTAGTGAAAACACCATCGCGACAAGGTGTCGGCACTGCTATTGCTTTATTGGTCAATAGAAGGAAATGTCCCATTCTAGTGTCTTTTGTTCACATTTGGGTCAATTGATCAAAAGTCTTGGACTCTGGCCTTGATGCTTTCCCTCCTTTCACGGCTCTCTTCTTTCGTTGTTGTCTCTTCATGCTCTTCTGGAGAAATGAACATGCCTGTTTGCTGCATGCACACACGCCGACGTGGTTTCACGTTGATCGAGCTATTGGTGGTGATTGCGATCATCGCCGTTTTGATCGCCTTGTTGTTGCCGGCGGTTCAGCAGGCGCGGGAGGCAGCCCGTCGAACCCAGTGCCGCAACAACCTCAAGCAGATGGGGTTGGCTCTCCACAATTACCACGATGTCGCCGGGGTATTCCCCATTGGCACGCGCGGTGGCGACATCTATGTCCAGGCCGGTGTCAAGAACGGAACCAACTGGCGCGTGGCCCTGCTGCCCTACATGGATCAAGGGCCGCTTTTCAACAGTCTGAACTTCTCGACCGGCAATTTTTCGGCGGGAACCGATCCGGCTTTGGCCTACTCCGGTGGCAACGAAAAGCTGCGAAACTTTGTGTTCGCGGGCTATCTGTGCCCTTCCAGTGCTCTGGAAACCTTCCCGCAGACCTACACCAGCAACGCCGGGATCTCCCAGAGCTTCAACAACCAGGGGAATGGGATGGGGATCCAGTATGTGGGGATCATGGGGGCGGCCCCCAACTTCGCCTGGACACCCGGCACGGTGGGTCACCGCGATTGCGGACAGGGCTGGAGTTGCAACCAGGGGATGCTGCGGATGAACCAGGCAACGGGGATCCGCAATGCCACCGACGGCACCAGCAACACCATCGTGATCGCCGAGCAATCGGGATTGACGGGAACGTCCGGCCGGACATCGAACTACTTCGGTGGTTGGTTTGGTGCGAGGAACCAGTCGACGATCACTGACACCACCTGCACCGACCACTGGCAGACCGGCACCACCTGTGTCCGCCATCCGCCGAATTCCAAGATCTTCGATGCCGGCAACGACCTGATCTATCGCAACAACACCATGCTGACCTCGTTCCACACTGGTGGCGTGCACGTCCTCCTGGGAGATGGATCCGTGCGGTTCATCTCGGACAATATCGACTTCCAGACACTCAAGATACTCTGCATCCGCGACGATGGTCAGGTCGTCGGCGAATTTTAGACCCTGTCGGAAATGTGGGTCGCGGCACCACTCCTCGCGCTCGTGACCCCATGGGAGTCAACCGCCCTGGGGCTTGAGTTTTCCGGGTGGATCGATGGCATCGGAAGTCCATTGAGCACCCGGCCGACTCCTTCCTCGCTGTCAATCAGCGTTTTTTCACAACGGCGCGGCATCGCGCTTCACGATCGGCGACGATCCACTTCGGGAGAGACTCCGTGTTGCTTGAGGGATGGTTGGAGAAGTCTTGGAATCGCTCTCGTCGGGCGATGGGTGGAATTGTCGGACTGGGTGTTTGCCTGGCCCTTGTGGTGCCTGCGGGCTGCGGCCCGGCGAAACCTCCCGTGGGGACAGTCAAGGGGAAGGTGACGATCGGTGGCGGCCCTCCCTCCGAACGACTGATGGTTTACTACATCAACTCTTTGATTGGTCAGGGCTCGATGTCGACGGTCGATGTCGATGGAAGCTACGCGCTCAAGGATCCCATTCGTCCCGCCGAGTACACCGTTTACTTCGAGAAGATGGTGACCGGAGAGGGCGAGGTCTCGACCGGTCAATCGATCGCCGGCACGATCCCGGCCGAATATCGCACGGAAGTGAAATCGCCCTTGAAGAAGACCGTGGCCGAAGGAGCCAACGTTCTCGATCTGGAGATTCCCGCTCCCACCAAGAAGTAATCACCGCTGCCGATCATTGGCCTTGAAGCCGTCGTCAAAACAAACAGCCCGGATGAATCTTCCGATCCATCCGGGCTGTTTGTTTTGGTAAGAGAGACACCTTCGACTACGGCGTGTCGTAGGTCGTGGTGTCCTGCGGTGGCACGGCTGGAGGCACCGACGGATCGCTGAGTGGCGCGGGAGGAATCGAGCCGGATGTTCCCGCGGGCTGCGGGATCAATCCGTCATCCCGGTTGAGGCCTTGCCAGGTGAGATCCGTCTTCTGGTAAGGAACCGGCGACGAGAACTCCTCGGGGCTGGTTCGGAGGAGCGGATTGTTGAAGGCGTGGCTGCGGGCCCAGGCCTTGCCTAGGGCCTGCTGCTGGGCCTCGTACGTCCATTCCCCTTCGCCGAGCGAGATGTTCGAGTTGTCGAGCACCGTTCCCTTGCGGTAGTTCAGGTCGTTGATCGCCTTGTTGTAGTTGACAAGACTGGTGAAGAGGGCGATCTCGGCCTGGGCCTGGCTGGCCTGGGCACGCAGCACCAAGTCGAGCGTGGCGTCGCGGACACCCGCTTCGTACTCGGCCTGTGTCGCTTCGACACGACGGGCCGAGGCGATCCGGCGGTCGAGGTTGGTGCGGGCCGTCACGTAGGCCGTTTCGATCCGCTGGATCGCGTTGGCCAGTTCATGCGAGATGTCCTGCTCCTGGGCCGCGAGCGCTGCACGGGCCTTGGTCAATTGCAGTTCGGTATTCCGCAATTGGGCATAGGCCTGGCGGAAGCCGATCGGCATCGAGAGCTGGAATCCGAGCGACCAGTTCTCCAGGTCGCGGTCCTTGAGCGTGCCGTAGGCGCTGTTGTAGTTGGCCGTCTGCTCGGAGATCAACTGGTTGCCGAAAGCGTTGAGGCCGTACTGCGAGACGAAGTTGAGCTGCGGGTTGGTGAGGCTCTTGGCGGCGATCGTCTGGAGTTCGAGGCTTTTGATCTGCCACTTCTGGCGGCGGAGTTCGACTCGCCGAACCAGGGCCTCGGTCAGGCTGGTTTCCCAGTTGACCATGTACTCGCCTTCGACGGGGCTGTCGGCGGGCCGGATGATGCGGCCGTCGTTAACGCCCAACCCGATGAGGCGGCGGAACTGGTTCTCCAAGTCGTAGATGTTCGCCAGCGAGTTCTCGACCCGCGAGCGGGTGTCGAAGTAGTTTTCGCGGGCCTGGGCCTCGGCGGCGGCGTTGCCTCCGGTGGCACCCACCTCCATGCGAGCCTTGACTTCACGCCATGAACGGAGCGAGCTGTCGCGGTTGGCGACATCGGCATCGTACTGGCGGTAGGCGAGGTAGAGATCCCAGTAGAGATCCTCCACATCCTTCACCATGTTGATAACCGCGTTCTCGAAGTCGGCCAGGGCGATGTCTTCGTTGATGCGGGCGATGACCACACCTTGGGAGACACCGGTGATCGCACCCAGTCCGCCGCCGCTGGGGCCGGCGATGCGGGTGTATTCCACACCCGAACCACCCCACAACGGGAGGGAGTAGTTGATGTTCGCGGCACCGGTGTAGCTGGACGGGTAGGTTGTGAACGGCTGGTTCGTGCCCAGATAGTTCATCGAATGGCTGAGGGTGACCGTCCCCCCGTTGGCCATGGTCTTTTGCAGGGCCGCGTTGAAGTTGCCGGTTTCCTGGGAGAGGCCGAAGAGCGGTGAGGTGCCGAAGGAGCTGTTGGCGATCGACTCGTTGCGGCCCCAGAGCATCGACGAGGTGAACTGGGTGTCGAAGTCGGCGAGAGCCGCCTCCACGCCACGCGTGCCGAAGAGGAAGCCGGTCTGGCGGAGGGCGGGGTCGTAGACCGAAGGCGACACGGCCGGGTTGACCAGCAGCTGGCTCTGTGCCAGGAACTGGGTCCGCGTGCGGATCATCTTGTTGTTGGCGATCGCCATGTGGATCCCGTCCATCAGCGGGAGATCCCAGATTTCATCCTGGGTTCGATCCTTGATGGTGCGTGGACGATCGGAGTTGACGATGTCCAGAGGCGTCGCCTGGTCGACCGCTGCGTACTCGGTGGTGAGCGCGGCGTTCTTGTAGTAGTTGAGCTCGGCGTTCCCGAGATAGGAGACGTTGCGGTTCGTCCCCGTGCATCCGGGCAGCATGACGGCTGTGAGCGCGAGTGCGACGGATTTTTTCCAACGATGCCACTGCATGAAGAGGCCCCCTTGCCATCATGCGTGTCCGGGGTTGGTGGCCGGTTCCGTCCGGTCACCCGTTTGAGCCGCTCGCGCGGCCTGCGGAATCCGGGGTTCCACCCCGATTCCGCACATCCGCCTGACGCGGACGATCCCCGAGACGCATGCCTCTGCTACTGGTCGTTGGGTCTATCGTCCCCCGATGTGGCGAACTTGTTTGAAATCGACGCCGCTTCCCGATGCTTAAGAGGAGCGACCTCTACGAACGGTACACCCCGCACTTTCGTCACAAGGATCACTTTCCCGGGATCTTTGCCCTCCCACGCCTGTCCACTGAACTGGAGTACGTCCCCTGACAAAAGAGATCCATGGGGGCCGGCGACCTCTCGCCAATGGCCGAATGGTCAACGCTTATGCCAAAGGGCATAGGAGGGCCGGTAAAGTCCAGCAATGGAACCACGGGATCGCGATCTCGATTCTTCGTAAAGGGAGAAAAGACGCCTCAGCATTCGAGACTCGCCCGCCCTGAAGTCGCGATAAAGATGTTTGGCGATCTCTGCCAGGCTGAGGTCTGGGTGGTGAGTGTTCCGCCTGTAGGGGTTGTGATGATCACGCCTACCACACCGCCTTTCGCACCTTAAGCGGTCGTCCTGCCCCCACGCCCAGTCTTCTGGGAGAGGGCTTCTTTGATACCCGGCGTTTTCTTCAACGCCGGGAATCTGCATTTGTTTTGTTCGATGATCGCTCACGGGGACGGCATCGAAGTCAAACTCCCGGCGTTCAAGGCAAACGCCGGGAGTTGTGCTCTATCCAGTGTCGCTTGGCGGCTTGTCGGGGAAGGGTGTTCAGCTCGCCGTTTCGCTCGGGAAGACCCTCACCCGGCACTTCGTGCCACCCTCTCCCGGAGTACCGGGCGAAGGTTAATCTCCCCGCCTACTCCTTCTTGACCAACGGCGCGTTTCCCGTTTCCAGCGTGATGGCCATGATCACGGGGGCGGTGCCGTCGGGGCCTTTCACTAGTTCGATCGATTCGAGGGGCAGTTCCTTGCCGCAGTCGATCTTGATCGTGCGGAGCTGTTGGCCGCGGGCGGAGAGGGCGAATTCCGACTGGGGGACGTCGACCCGGCGGATGTAATCCGCGATGTGCTCGCCGTTGATCAGCTTGTGGTCCTCGGTCGAGCCGTCGGCGTATTTCAGGCGGACGATCATCGAGGTCGACCCCTTGCCGCTGGCGGGGAAGGCCCAGCCTCCCACGCCGCCCAGGAGGTGGATCGTCTTCACCTTGAGGCCGCAGGGGATGGTGACCTGCTTGGGCATTTGCGGCGGGAACTTGCCGTTCTGGCTGAAAAGCATGATCGCGTTGAGGGCGGTCTTTCCCTTGGGATCAACGAACGCGAAGGGGACCTCGCCGATGGTGCGGGGCTCGTAGCTGCGCAGCATCAGTCGTTCCTGGTCCGCATCGGCACTGTAGAACATCCCCTGCGTGGTGTTGATGGTGGCGAACTTGTCGAGGGGCAGGGGGAGGTACTTGCCGGGCTGCTTGAGGAATTCGAGCAGATCCTTGAGGCCAGTGGGCGTGATCTGCTTCTCGAAACCTTCGGGCATGAGCGATTTGGTGGAAGCGACGAGTTCCTCGATCTCGTCCCGCTGGATCGACTGGGGCTTGCCCTCGACATCCAGCAGTTCGATCGTCGTGCGGGTCTCCGAAGCGAGCAGGCCCGTGAAGACCCGGCCGTCATCGAGCACCACGGTGTAGGCCCGGTAGTTCCCCTCGACGCTGCGGCTGGGATCGAGGATGTGGACCAGCAGTTCATGCTTGGGGTGGACTGACATCCCGGTGAGGTTGGGGCCGACCTTCTGGCCGAGATCGCCATAGACATGGCACTTCGCGCATTGCTGGGTGTAGACGAGTTTGCCGTTGACGGGGTCGCCGGTCTCCTTGGTCACATAGTCGAGCTGCTCGATGACGGCCTGGCGGTCGGCATTGGCGAGGCCGCCCCCCTTGGCCATGATTTCGCGGGCCAGCTTTTGAATCTTGGGATCGGGATGGGCGGCGAGGGCCTGCTGCTGATCGAGCGGAAGTTCGCCGAGACTCAGCTTTCCGGAGCTGCAGGCCGCGAGCAGGGCTTCGGTCCAGTCACTGCGGGCGAGGAGTGTCCGCATCACCTGCGGACGTGAACCAGGGGTGATGTTTCCCAATCGTTCGAGGATGGCAGCCCCAGTGGCGGGGGATTCCGATTTCGCGACGGCGTTCAACAGACCCGTTGTGAACTGGGGCGTGGACTTCACGGAGAGCTGGCCGATCAGCTTGGCGGCCACGTCGGGATCGGCGGGGAGCAGGGCCACATAATCGAGGGCGGCTGCGATGCGGTCGGCTTCGCCGAGATTGGCGTCGCCCACCTTGGCGAGGAAGTCGGCAGCCAGTTCACCGGCGTATTTTTCCAGCGTCTTCAGTCCCATCCGCAGGCTGAGAGCCAGCAATTGCGAACGACTGGCGGGTGAGACATCGCGGAAGAGTTTTGTGATCGCTTCCGACTGAACGGGTGTGACATCGGGAGCCGCTTCGGCGGCTTTACGCGACCAGCCTTTGCTGAGGCCGGTGATCATCGCCTCGGCGGCTTCCGGCGGCATCGTGGAGAGCTGCGACAAGAGAACAGCCCCTCCCTGGGGATGCTCGCCACGGGCGGTGTGCTCGGCCACGCGCTGGAGGATCGCCAGCGAAGCCTTGGGCAAACCGGCGGACTTGGCGGCCGGCTTCTCCGAGAGGGCTTCGATGACCAGCGCGTCGTTGCGAGCGGCAGCAGCGGTGAGTGCTTCGGGCAGATAGCGATCCGCGAGGACCGCAGGATCACGAAGCGCCTGGGCGATGATCGCGGCTGATTCGGCGGTCGCGGGGGCATCGGCCAGCGCCAGGAAGGTGGCCAGTCGAACGAGTGGCTGGGGATCGTTGGCGACATTCGTCTGGGCCAAGAGTGCGGGGGTTTGAGGCACCGCTGGGAGGGTCTGGATCACGTTCCGCCGGACGGCGGCCGAAGGATGGGTGAGGCCTGCCGTCACGCCTTGAACAACCTGAGGGTCGCTGAGGCTGTTCAGTTGGCCCAGCCCCTGGAGTGTCCAGGCACTATGGATGGCACCGACATCGAGGCCGATGGCGTCGAGGTGGTGGACACCCAACCGGGCAAGGAGTGCGGGGGCGACGGAAGCATCGTTTCGTTCGACCAGGAGCCGCTGGGCCTGCTTGCGCCAAAAGAAGTTCGTGTCTTCCATAGCCTTGAGAAGCGTGGCGTTATCGGCACCGGCGAGATTGCGGGTCGTCGAATGATCGGGCGCGTTGGACGTATCGGGGCGGTTGTTCCAGATCAGACGCAGGACGCGGCCGTGCTTCTTGTCGCGCAGGTCCGATTCGTAGGCATTCCCCTTACCCGTGGTGAACCCGGTGGGTGTGGGGTTGTGCTGGATGATGTAGTTGTACCAATCGAGGATCCACATGTTTCCGTCAGGCCCCACTTCGGCCATGATCGGCGCTGCCCATTCATCGTCGCTCGCCACGAGGTTCGAGGGACTGGTCGAACTGAAGTCGGTGCCGTTCTGAGTCAGGACGAATGTGCCGACGAGATGACCGGTGGGACCGCAGACGAAGGCGGTCCGATTCCACCACGATTCGGGGTAGTTACGGGCCGTATAGAGCGAATGGCCGCAACCGGCGGTGTAGCCGCCGTGGTGATCGACCTGCCGGATCTTGGTGGTGATCGGCTTGAAGAGGTGAGTGTCGGAGATGGTTCCCAGGCCCTGCGCGGCCCAGCCCCGGACTCGTTCGTAGTAGCGGTTGGCGATCGGCATGTAGACGGAGGGGTTGTGGTTGGCAGTCGAGCCGAAGATGAGGCCGTCTTCGCTGATCCCCAGGCCCCAGGTGTTGTTGTTCGTCGAGCGGATGAATTCGAGTTCGTTGACTTCGGGCAGGCCGTCGGCACCCACGGTCACCTTGAAGCGGAAGAAACCTTGCTTGAAGCGACCGGCGCGCTCGCCGTTGGTGAGGATCGGCTGCGAGTCGTTGTAGCCTTGCATGGCCCAGATCCAGTTGTCGAGGCCGTACTGGAAGTTGCTGACTCCGCCATGGGTGTCGCCGAGGGCCCAACCGCTGACGAGGAGCTTGCGGATATCGGCCTTGCCGTCTCCGTTGGTGTCTTTGAGGAAGACGGTTTCGGTGCCGTCCTGCACGATCGCGCCGCCACGCACGCAGACGATCGCGGAGGGGATGCTGAGGCCTTCGGCGAAGATGTCGAAGCGGTCGGCGACGCCGTCGTTGTCGGTGTCCGAAACGATGCGGATGCGGTCTCGACCCTGGCCCTTGGGTTGCAATTCGTTGGGATAATCCATGGTTTCGCAAACCCACAACCGGCCCGCTTCATCCCAGTTGAAAGCGATCGGCTTGCCACCCAATTGAGGATCGGCGGCGAAGAGTTTGAGCTGGCTCCCTTGCGGGTGGACGTAATGCTCCAGCGATTTTTCGGGAGGGAGCGGCAGTTGCATCTGGGTGAGGGGCTTTTCCTGCTTGCCCCATTGGGCCCCCGCGACATAGTTGGGGATCTTGCTGCCGACATCGATATAGCCGAAAGGAGCGGCGTCGGCCTTGATGGTGGTCATGGCCGGCGGCTGGAAACTGGGCTGTTCTTTAAAATCTGGAACAGGGGTGGCATCGCGGGCGGCCCAGCGGATGCCCCGCTCGACGAGGTTTTGAAAGCCGGGGTTGGAGAAGGTGCGGTCGTCGTGTCCCCAGGCGGTGTAGAAGACGCGGCCTTTCCCTTCGTCGCGAACCCAGGTCCACGGTTCTTCGGCGGGGGCCTTGGGATCACGCTTGAGCTCTTCGGCACTCAGCGGGTGGTATTCGAGGACGGTCCGTCCGATGGGGTTGTGCTGCGAGTGGCGATAGGTTTCATCCCAGCTGCGGAAGCCCGAGAAGCCCTTGAGGATGGGATGATCGACCGCTTCGAGGCGAGTTTCGACAATGCCCGTGCCATGCTTGGAAAATTGAGCTCCGACCAGGGCGACATACTTCGGCGAATTGCGGAAGCAGAACGAAGCGCAGTGGAGCGGGACGAAGCCGCCGCCGTTTTGCACGTATTCGATGAGAGCCGCTTCCTGGGCGGGGGTGATGTTGTCGATGTTGGCGTAGACGACAACGGCCTTGTAGGGGGCGAGTCCCTCCTTGCTGAGGACGTTCGGGTCGCTGGAATAGGTGAGATCGATCCCCCGCTCGGCCAGCACCGGCTGCAGTTGGTCGAACCGTGCCTTCGGCTGATGATGCCCGCCGTCCCCCAGATAGAGGACGGGGAGCGGTGCGGCGTGAGCGGTATTGGCTGCGAACAGCAAAGCAATGGCGGCGACCCAGAAGCGCATGGGCGTGATTCCCTGAGGCAGGTAGGCGATTGATATCGCGATCAATGATTATTAAGCGATGGGGTTTTCGGTGGTGTCGCTGAAAGTGGGGTGCATGCCAATGCGCCAATTCCAATTGGTCATACATCCGAAGAGGTAATACGTCGAATTGGTGCATTCCGAGGACTTCATGCACCCTACGAATGCCGGGCAAGGGCCTATTTCAATGTGAAGGCGGGGAGTTTCACGATTTCGCCTCCCTTGAGGGCCGATTGGTGGGCGCAGAGGCCCACGCAGGTCCAGTTAGCGGATTGTGTCGCGTTCGGCCAGGGGTCGCGGTTTTGGGCGAGGGCCGAGAGGAATTCGTGGACCATGTGCGGATGAGAGCCGCCGTGGCCGCCCCCCTGCACGAACGATAGATGATCCGCATCCTGGATCGTCCGGGTGAACATGCGGATCGGCTCGGGAAGCAGATGGGCGAAGTCGGGGACTTCGATCTTCGAGGCGATCTCAGGTTCCGGCAGTTTGGCGGTATGAATCACGTGCGGTTCGTTTTCGACGAGCGTCCACTCGAAGCTCTTCTTCGTGCCGTAGACGTCGAAGCTCTCGCGGTATTGGCGGGCGACGTCGTAGAGGAAGCGCCAGATGTGGGCCACCACATCGCTTTCCTGCACCTTGATATGGCAGCTCTCGACGGCGAAGCGGTTGCCGGATTTCTCGCGGATGTCATCCCGCACGCGGCCCGAGCCGAAGCAGCTGACATACTCGGCCCGCTTGTCGAGGAGTCCCAGGCAGGGGCTGACGACGTGCGTGGCGTAGTGCATGGGAATCATCTTTTCCCAATAGGAAGGCCAGCCGTCCATATCCTGCGGGTGGGAGGCGGCGAGGTGTTGGATCTCTCCCAGTTCACCCTTGAGGTAGAGATCCTTGATATAGAGGAACTCGCGGGAGTAGACGACCGTTTCGGCCATCATGTATTTCTTCCCGGTGCGGGCGACGGCTTCGCAGATCTGGTCGCATTCCTCGATGGTGGTCGCCATGGGGACGGTGCACATCACGTGCTTGCCCGCGTTGAGTGCCTTGAGCGACATCCACGCATGATCCGGGATCGGCGAGTTGATGTGGACGAAGTCGACCTTGGGATCGGCGAGGACGTCGTCGTAGCTGGTGTAACGCGCGCCGATGCCGAAACGGTCGCCCACTTCGTGCAGCTTGGCCTCGTTCCGCTGGCACAAGGCGTACATCTCGGCACCGGGGTGCCGCTGGTAGATGGGGATGAACTCGGCCCCGAAGCCCAGGCCGACAATGGCGACGCGAAACTTGGTGGATCCGGTGTGGCTGGCAGCAGTCATGCCGATGTCCGCTCTGTTGGGTGATGTCAGGTTTTGAGGACGACAGTGTTGGATCAAAACGGTGGCGTGAGGACGTAGCCGCTCGATTTGAATCCAAGATAATCAACTGGCCGGGTCGCTCCATGAGCTTTTGGTTCAAATTGTTGAGAAAAATAACTTCGTCTGTTTTCGCTGAATTCGGCTCCAGCAGCTTGATCCAGCGGTGCGTGGTATGCAAAAGTCAACGGCGATATGAGAAAGATCACCAGTCGTTACCGGGCTTGGTGGGTGTGGTGAGGCGGCGGTCGCATGAAGATTGGATGGATATGGAATCTCCGGCCAGGCCCCGCGTCGCACTGCTGATCGAGTCTTCCAACGCCTATGCACGGGGTGTCTTGCAGGGGATTCAGCAATACGTCCGGCAGCAGCACCGCCGATGGTCGATCCAGCTTCCCGAGCAGGGCCGGGGAGATGCGCCACCCGCCTGGCTTAAGGAGAAGCCATTCGATGGCATCATCGCGCGGGTGGAGACGCCGCTCATCGCCGAGACGCTGCAATCGTTGGGGGTGCCGGTGGTCGATGTGAGTGCGGCGCGGTTGTGGCCGCAGATTCCGTGGGTCGAGACGGATGATGTGGCCATCGCCCGCATGGCGGCCGAGCATCTCCTGGAGCGTGGATTCCAAAGCTTCGGCTATTGCGGCGACAGCGCCTTCAACTGGTCGAACTGGCGACGGCAGGCGTTTGTGGAAGCGGTGGTGAGCGCGGGCTTCGATTGTCCGGTCTTCGACCTGGAGGGATCGCTCGAGGCGTCGCGGGAGGACTCGCTTTTGGAATGGATCCGGCGGCTTCCCAAGCCGGTGGGGGTGATGGGTTGTTACGACAGCACGGCGCGGCGGATTCTGGATGGTTGCCGTGAACTGGGATTGGCGGTGCCGGATGATGTGGCGGTCATTGGTGTCGACAATGACGAACTGCTGTGCGAGCTGGCCGATCCCCCGTTGACGAGCATCGCACCCAACGCGGTGCGGGCGGGGGCGGTGGCGGCCCAGTTTCTGGACGAGCAGATGCGGGGCGAGAACCTGCGGGAGAACTGCCTGCGTGTGCCTCCCTTGAGTGTGGTCACGCGGCAATCGACGGATGTGCTGGCGATGGATGACCGGGACGTCGCCCTCGCCTTGCGTTTCATCCGCGATCATGCGTTCGAGGGGATCCATGTGAACGATGTGCTCAAGGTGGTCCCCTTGTCGCGGCGGGTGCTGGAGCAGCGGTTCGAGCGGCGGCTGGGCCGCACGCCGCACGCGGAGATCCTGAGGCTCAAGATCGAACGGGCCCGGCAGCTGCTGGTGGAGACGGACTTGCCACTCTCGACGATCGCCCACCGCTCGGGCTTCACGCATGACGAGTACTTCAGCGTGGCGTTCAAGCGTGCGATGGGAGTCGCCCCCAGCGTTTGGCGGCGGGAGCAAACGGAGCCTTACAAGAGGTAGTCGCCCGTCTCGACAGGGTAGGAAAGAATCGGCGGGACTGGGCGATGTCCGTCAGGTTCTAGGCAAGTTGCCGATCGATGTAGAGCAGTGTCGGGGCGAGAACTTCGCATTCTTCGAGGGTGACGCCATCCCACTGGCAGATGCGCTCGCCGCTGCGGCTGAATAGGACCAGTGTGAAGATGCGTGAGGCCTTTTCGTAAGGCTTCAGCTCGGCTCCCGCTTTGCGGAAGGTGATCTTCCGGGGTGCCGTAGACTTCAGCAGTCTCGAAGATTGCCGGCTTTCGTGGTCGATCTCGACATTGGGTCGGGCTTTGGTCTTCCCGGCTGAATCGGGCTTGGGATGATGGTGGACTTCAATCCGTTCCAGCGGTTGGCGCGGGTAGGCCCAGGACCAGCCGATGCCGAACCAGGCGATGCGGCAGGTCACCAGCACAGAGTCGTACGTCCAGACCCGTGTGTGGAAGGGCTCCATGAGCTCGAGGATCAGCAGCACGAGGAAGAGGAGTCCGAACAGGAGGAAGATCGACATGAAGGCGGCTGTCGAGAACCAGTCGAAGTCGAATTTCTGCACGCCCGGCTTCAGCAGGGCTTCCCACGCCACCACCGAGATGCCGCCATTCCAGATGAGGTTGAAGAGGATCAGCATCGCCAGGCCTTGAAGCGTCCAACGCCCACGGAAGGCGAAGCGCATGCCATCGTCGAGTGATGTGATCTTCCAGCGGGTGGTATTCACCGGGCAGGTGGCGGGGGCCTCGCGCCAGGTCTTGATCAAGACGGGAGCGGGTGTCGAAAGGTTCTCGCCCGTGCTGGCCGGCGTGTCGCGTGCATACGCGATGTTGTCGGGATTCTCCGTGGAGTCATGTTCCGGGAATTCGGAGTCGAAGCGTTCGGAGTCGAGGATCTCTTCGTCGGCTGGGGAGTCATGGTCGGGCATGGGGAGCTGGCCTGTGGCATACGGCATTCGACGAGAGGAGATCCCAAGTCAAAGCCGCATGATTGATCCTCTTGTCCACAAATCCGCGTGAGATTGCCAGTCGCCTTCGCGACCCCTGCCGATGAAGGTCTCCCGGCGTGGAAATGGCTCATGGCTCGTCTGTGACACGAATTGCCAAGGCTGGGGATGTGGCCGTCGGTCAAACACTCAAATTTGTGAAATCCGGCAAAACCGGAACGAAATGCTTTGAAGTCAGAGGTGGCCCTCGGTAGGATCTCGGCTTGTGTGGGTTTCGTGCCCAATTGATCTTTGAAAAGCCGATTTCTTGTGGATTTTTGGCCCAATTGATTGGGTGTGATGGTATGGTCGGCATGCTCTCAAAGAGCGTCGATCCGCTTCCGCAAACTCTTTTCCGCCGAGGTTGTTTTTGGCTGCCACTCCTTCATCCCGCGAACCGGAATCTTTCGGAGAGGATCCTCGATCCTCCCGCAAGGATGCGTTCAGCGGGGATGTGATGGTGGCCGGTGGAATGATCTCGGGGGAGGTCTCGCGGACTCTCGATGAGCGATTCCGATTGACGTTGCCGCCGGAGTTTGCCCAGGCGGTGACGGATGAATACGGCCAGGCGATTCTGGCCAAGGAGCGGGCGGGCTGTTTGAGTCTTTGGCGGGCCAGCGACTGGCAGCAAAAGCTGGAACAGGGCGTGTCGCTGATTCGCCAGAAGATCCAGGCGGGTCGGATGGAGCAGCGATATGGCGAGGTGCAGCGGTTGGGGCGATTGCTTTCGACCCGCTTTCGCACCGTGCAATTCGCGAATCGATCACGACTGCTGCTGCCTGACGGCTTCCGGGAATTTCTCGGGGTGGCCGTCAATCAGGAGGTGGTGATCGTGGGGGCGGTGATCTGTGTCGAGCTGTGGCATCCCGCAGCGTGGCTGGATCATTTGAAGGCCGAGATGCCGCACTTCAACCCGCTCTTTCAAGAGTTGAGTCAATAGTACGTCCGGCACTTCAAGAGTCGGATCGCGACTCTATCATGATCCACAAGAACTTGGAACCCGGCCTGGATCTCGGCCCGGTTCTTGGCGACTTTCGTTGGATTCACTTCCGCATTTCAGGAATCACTGCGTCTGCGAGAGAAGGACAGGCCCCTCTCCGATCCCTCTTTCCCACCACTTTGAGATCCCAGGGACGGTCTGTCGGCATGGATGCCACTTCTCTCTCGCAGTGACGCTTTGCGGTTTCGATCGTTTCGGGTTGCCGGTGTGCTTGATGCGAGCCGCACGATGTGGCGGAGTCTGTTGCTGTCAGGTTGATGGCGCTTTGATCCGTTCGATGTCGGCGACCTTGCCGAAGATTCCGGCCGCAACTATCGCTCCACCAGCAGTTTCCGCCGAAACTCGTCGCTTTTCGCGAAATGGCATGCTGCCTGCGATTGTTCCCGTGTGTTCCCGGCTCCGCATGAAGGCCGGGTCGGAGGCGGATGACGATCATCCCACCGCACTTCACACGCAGTCAGAATCGAAAGGGATTCCGATGATCACGGCATTCAAAGTCTCCGCAGCTGCTCTTCTGGCGTTGGGGCTGGGCACATCGGCTTTCGCCGGTGGTCATCATGGTCATGGGCACAACCATGGCCATCACCAGAGCCACTATCACGGCCATCAGCAGGCCCACTATCACCACGGGCACTACCACAACGGCTACTATGGGGGAGGGTACAACCAGGGTGGCTACTACAGCCAACCCTACTCCGGTGGCTATCGTCCCGGATTCCAATTGAATATCGGCACGCCCTATTACGGAAGCGGCGTCTATTACCAGACGGTTCCCTCGCCTTATTTCGGCGGTGTTTATTACGGAAGATAGGTGGGCCTTCGCCTGCGTGTTGGACATCCCACTATCTATGGCATAGCGGATCAGGTGGCGTACGCAATCGGCAGGCGGGAGCCTGCCCTACGGTTTTGAGGCCTCCTTGATGCCGGATTCGCGGCTGTTTTCGGCGGCGCGTTTGATCTTCACGGTGACGGTGCCGGTGTTGTCCTGGAGCGCGCCCCAGCCTTCCTGGCAACGGAGATAGAGAGCGCCGTCGGAGGGAGCCGTCCAACCCTGGGCGATATCGATCACAAACGGTTCCGAGAGTTCGTAATCGTTGAACAGGACGCCTGCGAGGCGGCCGGTCTCGCCTTCGGTGCTCGCGGGCGAGATCGCCTCGCCTTCGGCGGTCAGCTTCCATGTTCCCGTGGGGGTGAATTGATAGGTTTCGCCCTCCTTCGCCAACAGTCGAGAGGCCTGCCAGCCTTTCTTCGCGTCGATCTTGGATTGCACGCTGGCCGTTCCCTTCACCGTCACGGCCTTGGTGTTCCAATCCCAACTGCACAGGTCGGCGCGGAAGCCTTGCTCCAGGTGTTTCAGAAAAAATTGATACTCGAAATTGATCTCCTTGGCGGCGGGGCCGTAGGTGAGTTCAAAGCTGCCCGGTTTGCTGGAAAGTAGCGACAGCCCCAACGGCCGGAAGCGGGCCGCGTAATTGGTATTGTTGGCGAGCAGATGGCAGAGGGCCCAGCGCCAGGCGTAGTTCTGCCAGCTATCGCCCGTGGTTTGGCCGGGAGCGATGATTTCGTCGAGTGATTTGGGCGGCGAACTCTTCAGATAGTCGAAGACCACGGGGTGGATCGAGACGGAGAAGTCCTTGTCCTTCCAGTATTGGCCCATCTCGGCCATCCCCTCGGAGTACCAAATGGGCCCCGTCCGCCCGAAGTTGAGCAGGCAATAGGCATGGACGGCTTCATGCTGCGGCGTGCCGCGATCGGCCACCGAATAGACGATGGCTTTGGCATCGACGGCCTCGGTTCCCAGAAAAGCGGTCTGGCCGAGAGTGACACCGGCGCCTCCTTCAATACTGGCAAGGCCCCGTGGTTCGATGGAACCGGGGGGCCAGATGGCCAGATCCTTGACGACATACATCTCGATCGTGGTGCGATTCGGTTTGCCCCAATACTTCGAAATCAGCCCGAGCATGGTTTCGAGGCGGGTCAGCAGATCTTTGGCCTCGTCGGGCGGGAGATCGGTGTGCATCAGGAAGTTGCGGGAGCTGTAGTCGCGCACGGCGGGAGGGACGGGCGCGGCGGGCCGCTTCTTGTCACGTTCCGCCGGTTTCGTGGAGACCGGCTTGGAGGTTTTGGTGCCCTCGTCTTTAGCAGCGCCGGAGGGCTTGGCCCCCTGGCCATGGGCTTCATGTCCCCCCATGGCAAATGGCCACAGCAGTGTGGTCATAATCAGAACGGCTGCAGAGAAGGATCGCGCCGGGCGGGAACATGCCCCATGGGTGGACTTCAGGTATTGCTGTAAGGGGAAGCGATGCATGGGCTGCGATCCGTGATGGGGCTGTCTGGTCGCGTGCGGGAGCGAGATCGAGCTCCCACGCGTCAGGAACATCGTGCGGCTTGGAAGGGCCGGAAGGCAAGCGGACTTTTTTCGGTCGGCCCGTCGGCGACCTAATCAGATTAATCGGCACAATCGTGAGAGTCGGCAGGGCTGCAATGTTTCCGCAGATTATCGAATCGTCAAAGAACTTGAACTCCACTCGATCGGAAAAGGTATGGGCATAATCGAGTACCCCCTACGTGCCTGACCGATTGTTGCGGTCGGGTGCCCATCCCCTCATGTGCACTGGAATTCGATATGCCTCGATCCGCGACTCTCGATCCCGCCAAGTTGGATGCGATCGCCAAGACGGAACAGCGAAACCGCAATCGCCGCGTGGCGGGTGATCGTCGATCGAAAGTGGAAGAAGCGTTGGCCGCCGGTGAACGCCGCGCCACGCCGACTCCCCGCCGGAAGGTCGAGCGCCGCCGGATGATCGATCCGACGACCTGCGAACGCGACTACTCGGGCGATGAAGTCGAGTTCATGAAGGCGATGGATGAATACAAGCGCAAGAGCGGCCGGATGTTCCCCACCTGGAGCGAAGTGCTCGAAGTGGTGCGTGATCTGGGTTATACGAAGGCCTCGCATCGCGAGCCGGTCGGTGTCGACGCTCCCGTGATGTCCAACTGAGCCACGATGATCAAAAACTTGACCTGCGGGTCGGATCGCCGGGCGACTGGTTGGACGTGAGCCAGAATTTCTGCGGCAGGGTGGCTGCAACGCCTGAGTGAAACGACTGGCAGGTGAATCGCAACGGGCCGACTCGATGACGAGTCGGCCCGTTTGTGCTTATCGAGTCGCTTGCCCGAGGGGCGGGAAATACGCATCCTGCATCAGGTCATGGATCGATCGGTTTCGGCCTGGGGTTTCACCGGGCCACTGGATCTGGTTCCACTCCTTGAGCATCAAATTATGAGTGCGTGTGGTGGCCAACCTCGCTGGGTCGAGCAAACCGCGTCGGCGGCTCGATTTCTCACGTCTTTCTGGCTGGGAGCAGCGGCGTTGTTTGTCGCGGCGGGTATCCGGGAAGTGACGACACCGGGATTGGACGATGCCGTGAAGGATGTGCTGGTCGAGCGTCGGTTCTTCGTCTTCTATCTGTTCCAGTGGATCTGCCTGAGTGCGGCGCTCGCCTGTGCCGCCGTGCTGGCGGTCAAACGGCGATGGGGGCGGGATGTGGTCATCGTCTCGCTATTGGGCGTGGCTACCGCCCTCGCGGTGTACGACTACTTTCAGATTTACCTGCCGCTCTTGGAACTGCTCAATCCGCCGGGGCAGCCGCGCAGCGATGCGTTCGAGGCACTGCACCAGTTTTCCGAATATGTGAACTCCGTGGGATGGGTGCTCGTGTTTGTGGCCGCCTGTTTGTTGCACGCCTGCCCGCAGGCTTTCGGGTGCGGAGTCAAAGTGTCTCCGCCGCTTGTGCAGTTGGATGCGCCCCGCGCGAAGTGAGTGGCGGGATTGCGTAGATTTCCGTGGCCGTTGGAGTCCCAGGTCGGATGCTGTTGTGCGCAATGTTCGGGTGGGCCGGGCAATCCTGAGATCCAGACCCGTGGGGAACCTAACGGCATTGTTGCCGGGGGTTGACGGGAGTAATCTGTGGAGATCCATCATTGTTTGCCGATGGGTCGAGCAGGGATCTTCCGGACGGTGATTCCTCGTCTGCTTTGCGGCGGGGGACGCCAGCCAGCTTCTCGCCTCGTGACTCCGCCCGCGTATCCATGGTTTTGCCTCAGTGGAGGGGAACTCCGCATGTTTCCGAATGCTTCGCGGATCGTTGCCGCTTCACATCTGATGAGTCCTGCAGTGGTGCCCGGATCTGACTTCCAGGGACTGCTGTCGAAGGCTTGTCTGGTTGTCTCGTTGTCGGTCTGGTGGTCCATCTCGTGGGGGACTGAGGCCTACTCCGCTGATCCGGTGGAGCAGGTCTTCACCACGGAGCAACTCAACTTCTTTGAAAAAGATGTGCGGCCGGTTCTCATCGAGCGGTGCCACAAGTGCCACGCCGCCGACAAGCAGAGCGGCAATCTGCGGCTCGACAGCCGGGACTTTCTGATCACGGGCGGGGAATCGGGAGCGGCCCTGGTGCCGCATGCGCCGGACAAGAGCCTGCTGATCGCCGCGATCAACTACGACGGCTACGAGATGCCCCCGGATGGCAAACTGGCCGACAAGGAGATCGCCGCGCTGACGAAGTGGGTCGAGATGGGGGCTCCGTGGCCTGCGGGCGAGAAGGTGAAGGCGGCGGGGCGTCGGCCGGGGGTGATCACCGAAGAGGATCGCCAGTGGTGGGCCTTCCAGCCCTTGCCCGTGCTGTTGGATGCGGCGGCGAGTAGCGCTCGGGAAACGGTGGCCCGCGTGCATGATTCGACCAGCGGTGTGATTGACGCGCGGATGGCCGAGAAGCGGACGCAGGCGAACTTTCCGTTGGCAGCCGCTGAGGAAGCCGACCGGCAGACGCTGATTCGCCGCGTTACGTTCGATCTGACCGGCCTGCCGCCCACGTGGGAGGAGGTCGAGCAGTTCATTGGCGACAATTCCCAGGATGCGTACGAGCGGCTGGTCGATCGACTTTTGGCCAGCCCGCGCTATGCCGAGCGGCAGGCCCGGTTCTGGCTCGATCTCGTCCGCTATGCCGATAGCGATGGTTATCGACTCGACGCACCGAGGCCGCACGTCTGGCGCTATCGTGACTATGTGATTCAATCATTCGCCGAGGACAAGCCCTATGACCGTTTTGTTAAAGAACAGCTCGCGGGGGATGAACTCTATCCCGACGATCCGCAGGCGATCATCGCCACGGGCTACTTGAGGCACGGTATCTATGAATACAACAGCCGGGATGCGCGGACGCAGTGGAACCTGATCCTCGACGACATCACCGATACGACGGGCGATGTCTTCCTGGGGTTGGGGATGCAATGCGCCCGGTGCCACGACCACAAGTTCGACCCGATCCTGCAGAAGGATTACTTCCGGCTGCGGGCCTTCTTCGCGGGGATCCAGCCACACGAGGAGTTACCGGTTCCCACACCCGCCGAGCAGGCGAAGTTCGATGAGGTCCGCGTGGCCTGGGAAGCGGCCACGAAATCAATCCGGGAGGAGATCGCCGCGCTTGAAGCCAAGTACCGCGATCAGGGGCAGAAGCAGGCCGAGGGCCGCTTTCCGCCCGATCTCCAAGCGATTCTTTCCAAGCCGGTCGATGCGCGGACGCCACTGGAAAAGCAGTTGGGCGCACTCGCCTTCCGGCAGGTTGAATATGAGTGGGATCGATTGGACGGTCGACTCAAAGGAGCCGACAAGGAACGGATCCTCGCGCTCCGCAAAGAGCTGGCGAAGTTCGATGCGCAGAAGCCCCAGTCGCTCCCGGTTGCCACATGCGTGACGGAATGGGGGACGGAGTGCGCGGAGATCGCGATCCCCAAAAAGGGGAAGGAACCGGTGGAGCCGGGATATCTCACGATTCTCGATCCGGAGGTGGCGCAAGTCGCCACGGTGGAGACGCCGCGCGGCGCGTCGTCGGGCCGGCGGTCGACGCTCGCCCGCTGGCTCACTCGGCCGGATCATCCGCTGACGGCGCGGGTCATGGTCAACCGCATTTGGCAGCAGCACTTCGGACGCGGCCTCGCCGCCAATGCGAGCGATTTTGGTCGCCTGGGTTCGCTCCCCACACACCCCGAACTGCTGGACGAATTGGCCTCGCGGTTTGTCGCGGGAGGGTGGAAGCTGAAACCACTTCACAAGGCGATCGTGCTCAGTGAAACCTATCGCCGGTCGTCGTCGCATGCGCAGCTCGCCGAGGGGCAGAAGATCGATCCCGAGAATGCCCTGTACTGGCGGGGCGATGTCCGCCGGCTGGATGCCGAACAGTTCCGCGACAGCACGTATCAGGTGGCGGGCGAACTCTCCCTCAAAACCAGTCGAGGTGCGGGTGCTCCGGCGGAGGCACCGGTCCGTTCGATCTTCCTGCGGACGATGCGGAACACGCGCAACCCGGTGCTCGACGCCTTCGACGCCCCCTTCTGGATCACCAGCAGTGCGTCGCGCCATTCGACGACGACGCCAGTGCAGTCGCTGCTTCTGTTCAACAGCCAGTGGGCCTTGCAACGGGCGACGGGATTGGCCGAGCGGGTCTCGAAGAAGCTCGCTGGCGACAAGACTGCCGACGACCGCCGGGTGATCGTCGAGCTCTATCGGATCGCCTTGGGGCGCGATCCCGAATCGTTCGAGATCGACGCCGCCCTCGAATTCCTGGGAACCCAGGCCAGCACGATCAACATCGCCGAAGCGACCTCCGCCGAAGCGAAGTTCCTCCACGACAAGATCCCCTTCCGCGACGGCCACGCCGCCATCGTCTCGAGCAAGCAGCTGCCGTTCGTCGGTCCGGTGATCAGCACGCCCGAGGGGAGCGACTTCACCATTGAATCGTTCTTCGTCGTGCGGTCGATCTACGATTCGGGGACGGTTCGCACGATCGCTTCCTGCTGGAGCGGCAACATGGCCGAGACCGGCTGGAACTTCGGCATCACCGGCAAGGGGAGTCGCCGCAAGCCGCAGACGATCGTGATGCAGATGGTGGGGAAAACGGCGGATGGCAGCATCTCGGAAGCGGCTCTATTTTCAGATCACCACATCCAGCTCAACCAGCCTTATTTCGCGGCGGCGGCGGTGAAGCTCGCCCGCGACGGACAGCCGGGACGGGTGACGTTTTATCTGAAGGATCTGGCGAACGACGATGAACCCCTGTTAGTGGCGACGGTGCCGCACTCGTTGGTGGGGGGGATCTGCGGTGCCAACCGGCCGATCATGGTGGGTGGCCGGGATCGGAGTGAAGCGGCACGGTTCGATGGACTGGTGGACGACATCCGCGTGAGTGCCGAGGCGCTGACGCCCGAGCGGCTGCTCTTCACCAGCGACACGATCCGGCCGAGCACGATGGCCTTCTGGCGGTTTGAACCGACCCCCGGCCCCTTCGCCGATGCTTCGGGGAACGACCGTCATCTGGCCGATCGCCCGGCGATGGCTGGCAAATCCGGCGCTCCAAATGCCCAGAAGACGGCCGTCCGGGAAGTCCTCGTCGACTTCTGCCACATCCTGCTCAATTCCAGCGAATTCATGTATGTGAAGTAGCTTGATATCTCGTCCTTTTCGACAACAGGTCGTGCCATGTTTTGTCATCGTCAGGATCAGCCGATCAGTCGTCGCGAGCTCCTTTCCAGTGCCGGGATGGGGTTCGGGTCGCTGGCTCTCACTTCGCTGCTGCAATCGAAGGTATCGGCCGCGGCGAGCGCACCAGCGGCCGATGGGGCACCGGTCAAATCGCCCTTAGCGGCCCGGCTGCCGCATTTCACGCCGCGGGCGAAGAACTGCATCTTCCTGTTCATGGAGGGGGGGCCGAGCCATATCGACACGTTCGACCCCAAGCCGCTGGTCAACAAGCTGGCCGGGCAGCCGTTGCCCGAGAGTTTCGGCAAGGTGATCCTGGCGATGGGGGAATCGAACGCGCCGCTGATGGCTTCGCAGCGGAAGTGGGCCCAGCATGGCGAATCGGGGATGTGGATCTCCGATTGGCTGCCGCACACCGCCAAGCATGCCGACAAGCTGGCCGTCATCCGCTCCTGCTGGGCCGATGGGATCAACCACTCGGCGGGCGTCTGCCAGATGAACACCGGCTCCATCCTCGGCGGGCGGCCTTCGCTGGGCAGCTGGGTGACGTACGGCTTGGGGACGGAAAACGTCGATCTGCCAGCCTTCGTCGTGATGCAGGACAACGTCTCGCAGGTCGTCAACGGGCCACGCAACTGGAGTGCCGGTTTCATGCCCGCCCTCTACCAGGGGATCCGCATCGAAGGGGGGCAGGATCCGATTCCCAACCTGATGACCCCCGCCGGCCGGACGGAGCGGCAGCAGCGGGGGAAGCTCGAACTCCTTTCGGCCATGAACCGCGATTTCGCCGCGAAGAACCCGCAGCAGACGGAACTCGACGCCCGCATCGCCAGCTATGAACTCGCCTTCCGCATGCAGGCCTCGGCACCCCAGGCGATCGATCTCGGGGAAGAGACCGAAGCCACCCAGAAGCTCTACGGCCTTGATCGGAAGGAAACCTCCTCCTACGGGCGGTTGTGTCTGTTGGCCCGACGGCTGGTGGAGCGGGGGACGCGCTTCGTGCAGCTTTATCATGGGGCGGGGAGCAAGTGGGACGCGCACGCGAACATCGAGAAGAACCACGGCTCGCTGTGCGAGGCGATGGACTTGCCGGTGGCGGGGCTCTTGCAGGATCTGGCCACGCGGGGACTGCTCGACGAGACACTGGTGATCTGGGGGGGCGAATTTGGCAGAACGCCCATGAGCGAGCAGGGGAACGGCCGCGACCACAACCCGACGGGGTTCACCATGTGGATGGCGGGGGGCGGCGTGTCGGGCGGGCAGACGATCGGCGAGACGGATGAAGTCGGCCTGCACGCGGTCTCGCAGAAGATGCACGTCCACGACCTCCACGCGACGATCCTCCACTTGATGGGCCTGGGCCACATGGACCTCGTCTACCAGTACAAAGGCCGCCCCGAACGCCCGACGCTGAACGAGGGGCATCCTTATGTGAGGATTACGGGGTAGGGGTGGATAGTGGGTTGATGGTGGTTAGTTGATAGTAGTTGGAAAAGCTCGGACCCCCGGGGTTTGCGTTTTGTCTGGTTTATAGACGTTCTCCAGCAATCAATTGCGCATTGGGTATGGAGAGATGAACAAAACACGCATGCAAGCCTATCCAACGAAGTTATTGAGACTCCAAGACTCAACGTGCGTTCGGCATACTCACTCAAAGCTGTGCCCATTGTGCGGGTAGTTGTGAATCATGAGCATGCCACCCCTGCGTAGTGAGGGGCGTTTCAGGGGATTTACTTGTTTTCAAAAATCAGTCGAGCCAACGAGGCTGACTTTTCTTCCGGCTCGAGTGAGGTGTTCTGGTCGCTCAGCATCCAGATAGCGATCAAAGTTTCCAGGCGAGCTTGTGAGAATCGCGCATCTATCAGCGAGGGGATCTGAGTGAGCGCGGCAAAGATAAACATGACGTAAAAGTGGGTGCTCATCGGGGCTATCGAATTGAAGCTCATGGTAAACAGGGCGAAGACGACGACCGGCAGACTTAGAAGCCCCAGAAAGAGCCAGCTAGAGCGTTGTGCCGCTTTTTGTCGTCGCTGCAGAATCTGGGAGGCACAGGCCCCGATCTGCCCCGCCTTGAGCATTTGCCTCTCGCTGTAGGTGGCGTACGGCTTCAAAGTTTCCTGAAGCAGTTGATCCAGCAGTTTTTTCATGGAGAGGCCTTCCGGTCGGGCGATGTCGCGGCTGGCGAGTTCGATCTCTTGCCGCAGGTTGGTTCCGGTTGACATGCTGGTTTAATCCGTGGGTGAGGGCCTGCGGTGAAATGCGATATAGGGATTGTGCGTCTCTGGTTGTTTCTTGTGACTGTTATCATACCGGCGTGAAGTGCCACGTCTGGGGCATTCCTGCCGAATTCGTGCATTTCGAATGACGCCAATTGGAGGACAGGCGAAGGTGGGTTGCGCAGAGCCTTAACCCACCCTACATGGCTGGCGAACGGAGGCACTGGCGGAGCCAGTGGCACACATCAAATTGCAGTCGATCGACAGTGCCAGCCCGCTGATGATTGATTTAGATGACGCGCCATGAGTCGAGGCTTCCGGGAAGATGCAGTGACCATCTTAGATAATGTCGAGCCGCGGCCTCTGCGCTGCTGAACGACGTTTGGGACGACTCTGCAACGTTGAACGGGTTGTGAGCGTAGCCGCGCTGCATGTGATACACGAAGTGATTCGGCGCGACACGCTGAATCACACCCAGTTCATCAACAGCCGTTCCTGGTTGATGCGGCCGTGGCTGGTAGGGAAACCAATCCTGCGATGAAATAACCTGTGACAAATGCTGCACGAGAGCCTCGAACCGCAAAGGCGGATGTGGCCAAATGCCGCGTTCGATGCGGTCTGGGACATTGTAGTGACCGCCACCAAGTAGATATGTCAGCGATTCGGAGTCCATTGTTTATCGTCTGACGGGAGGTTCGTGGAGATGCCGAGCATGTATTCAACCACCGAAGTGCGGTTGGATTCTTATCGAAGATTGACGGTGTGGCAGGGGGGTGTCAACTTTGATGTCGCCAAGGGTCAGGTGAGTTGTGACGGATCGTTGATGGGGTTTCCGTGTTGGATCGCACTTGGCCCTGATGCGATGTCGCGGGTTTTACCATTGGGTGGCAATGCTGGCGGTTAGGGTCGATCGGAAGATCGCTGTTTGCCGAAGTGATGTCCTTTGCCGGGTGGGCGCGTAATCGGCAGGCGGGAGCCTGCCCTACGGGACTGAGTTGGCGAACGGAGGTACTGGCGGAGCCAGTGGCACACATCAAATCGAAGTCAATTGACAGTGTCATCTCGCCGCTTGGTTCGGCGAATTCTCGCATACTCTTCGTGATTGACCAGTTTATTCGTACTTCCATGTTGTATCGGCTTGGGGTATTGATTGAAGAGTGTCGACAAGCAGCGAGCTGCCCAAACAGGAATGATTCCCCACAACTTCCTGCCAGAATTCACCTTAACCGAGCGACGGACGATATCACAAAGAAGCGACTCTACCTCCACCACTTGGCAGGAAGAGTTGCACACCAGCATGAGTGCATCGATCGCGGGTGCGTGCATTGGAAGCTCGACGATCTTTCTCTTCGGTCTGTCGCCATCGAATTCCGGTTTTCCAGCCCACTTTCGCACGAACTTGAGGACTGGAACGATGGCATCGTCACCAAGCTCCTTCAATCGCTCAATCGCGTATCTGGGTGCGAGAAACGCCCATTCCGAGGTGTTCTCTTTGCCCGATGCGATTCGTTCCAACAGTCCAATCCAATGTTCAATTTGAGCATCTTGCGTCTTCGATGAGACATCGCCTTCAAGTTGATCCAGGTATGCTTGTTCACTCTGTGATTCGACCTCTAAATGATCCGACCAGCCATAGGCTCCATCGTGCTCTTCAACGACATAGAAGCAGTCCTCAGAAATAGGCAGATCATTAAAAGAGCCTTCGTCGCGAGCATGAATCAGGACATCACGAATCGTAGTGCCTATCAGCTCAGCCAGGTACTTCACGGTCGTGTTTTCGCCGAGCCGTCGTTCTGAACCATCGGGCAAAGTCAGGTTGATTGGCGAGCCATTTTCCACCAAATCGGAGTACGCGTTGTGCCAATCGGTGACTTCAATGGCGTTCGACTCGATGAAAGTATTCCATTCCCCGTCGTTCGCTGCAGTCGAGCGCGTGTCGAAAACGATTGACAGCCATCCAGCTTGGTCAAATTGATAACCAATCGTGATTTGCTTGATCGGCGTTTCATCGCCGCCCGGGCCTTCGTTGATGCACAAATCGTAATCGCGTATTCGTTCTTCGATGTGTTTCTGGAGAAAACTCACTGTTCTGCGTAGATCAAGCTGCATGACTGCGTTCGCCAATTGACTTCCCTCACTCTGCTGCCGCGAGCGAGCATTCATTTCATTAAAACACTATTTGCAGCTCGGTTTCAGCGTTTTGTTAATCCACTTTCTGATGGTGGGGTGGCACAGGTTGCTCGTCCGCGAGCTACCTGTGTGCCGCAGGCAAGGGAGGTTTT
>PNLE01000022.1 GCA_013822855.1 Planctomyces sp. | reverse complement strand
CCTTCATTTCATCGTTGGGAATGTCGATCGTCGAGACGGTCGATTCGGAGGTGTGAGCCGACGCATAACGCTGGACGGCCATGCCGATGATTTCCCGGGCGACCTTTTCGCTCTGGGCCTTCACTTCGGCCTCGTGCTTCATCACCAGTGCGCCGGTCTCGTTCTTGAGTTCGCGTTCGAGTTGATCAAGCAGCATCTTCACTGCGGCATCGCGTTCCAAACCGCTGATCTTGTAAAGCTGTTCCTGCTCCTGCTTGATGACCTTCTCGACTTCGCGCTCGCGGGCTTCAAGGACCTTACCACGCTCGGCCAGCTTGGTCTGGGTTGTTTCGAGCATTCGCTCGCGCTTGGCGAACTCTTCCTGACGTTCGCGAACCGTGGCCTCCTTCTTGTCGACGGCCCGCTCCAACTGGCGAAGTTCATCTCGCTGGGCGGAGAGTTCACGATCCTGGGACTCCCGCCGCTGAAGCAATTCTTCCTTGGCGCTCAGTTCGGAGGCCTTGCGGATGTTGTCGGCATCTCGCTGGGCCTGGGCGATGATCTCATCGCGGTTCTTAAAGGCGGCTCCGCGAACCAGACGTTCGACGAAATAGCCACCGGCTCCTCCCAAAAGGAGACCAATGATTCCCCCAATAAACATTTCCACTTGGCAGCCCTTGTTGACTGGTCGGCTGACAGGCGGATCCTTGAAAGAGCAGGGGATGAAAACGAGTTTTCTGAAGCTACGCAAGAAGACAGGCAGCCCGCGAACAACCCCCATCACTCGGCATGAATGACGGCAAGTGCCATTCGCGCACGAAGTGACCGGTCGGTCGAACGTGGGCTGTGATCCACCCGTCCAGGAGGGAATCTCGAACGAAACCCCTATTGGACAACAGCTCAAGACGAATTCTCTCACAGCGAGCCACCGCACCGAAACGTGCGGGAATCTCGCAGGAATCTGCCAAGGAGCCCGCGACACGGGCAGCTGTCGGCTTTTTACCGACGATGCTTGTCGCTGCCGAGTCGCTCGCCGTCGCGCTGCCCATCAGGCAACACGTCAGCGAACCAAAGACTGCGGCCATGCCCACCGAACAGAACAAGAGGAACACCAGAAACACCCACCCGTCATCCGGAAGGTCGGGAGCGTTCACCGATCCTGACCCCACCTCACTCAATTCAACAACCCATCTGCAATCGTCATGCTGGTTTGGAGTCGCTTGTCGAAACATACCACAAGCGGTTTAGAGACAATACGTTGCAACAACTGCTTCCGAGATTGAAACAATCGTTCTCGCGGTATAGTAACAGGTCGAAGAGGCGATTCAAACCGCCGGGGAGTGATGAGGGCCGAGAAGCCTGCCGCCAAGGTGACCTCATCTTCTGTTCAGGCGGATTGACCGTATTGTGCGGGTGCGATCTGGTCACTCGTGGGAAAATTTTTGAGGGCTTCGACAGCGGAACCATCTTTTGGGAAATCGCACCGAGGAAGTTGTCGATGCCCTCCGCAACTGGTGGGAGGTGAAAACCTCCCGGCCGGAGCGATTGGTATTGGCCATTTCCGGCGGAGCCGACAGTGTGGCTCTGCTGCGAGGTCTGCTGCTGCTGGCCCAGGATCATGCCTGGGCGGAGGCCACCGAGTTTCCTGATTCGGCTCGGTGGATAGTAGCCCACTTCAATCATCAGGTTCGCGGGATTGCCGCCGATGAGGATGCCCGTTGGGTGGAGCAACTGGCTAAACGCCACTCACTTTCTTTTGAAGTGGGTACAAGGGTGGAAATCGCGACGCCGTTGATTCTCGACTCGGAAAAAGTCCTGTCCGAAGGTGCGTTGCGTGACCAGAGACTCGCATTTCTGCAAGCGGCCGCAAGTCGACATGGGGCTCGGCACCTGCTGCTGGCCCATCATGCGGACGATCAGGCGGAGACCGTGTTACATCACCTGTTGCGTGGCACCAGCCTTGCGGGCCTTGCAGGAATGCGGACCTCACAGGAGTTTGCGGGCAGGATTCTTGTCGAACGACCTTTGCTCGGCCTTCGCAGAGAGACACTGCGATCGTTCCTGAGCGAGCTGAGTCAAGACTGGCGTGAGGATCAAACCAACAGTGAAAACGATGCGACCCGCAATCTCTTACGGAATCGGGTGCTGCCCCTGCTCAAAGAGGCGATCGTCCATATGGAGCTCGAACGAGATCCCGTGGAAAGTCTGCTGCAGCTTTCCCGGCACAGTCGAGATGCCCAGGAACTGATTGAAACCACGGCTCGCGAGTTGCTCCGGATCAGCCGCATTGAACCATCAGGTGATGTCGCCCGATACCATGTGATCCATTGGCAGGCACAGTTGCCGGTGGTGAGCCGGGAAGCGTTTCGCCAGATCTGGATCGAGAACAATTGGCCCCGGCAAGGTCTGGGCGAGCAGCATCTCATGAAGCTCACGATGTTTCTGGGTCCCTATGAGCGCCCCCTCACGGGCGACTTCCCTGGCGGAGTGCGCGTCACACGGCGGCGCGAATGGTTCTCCATCGAGCGGCGAGTCGATCGATTGTGAGAGATTCGACCGGATCAAGGCTGGGAATTCATTGACATGCGTGATCATGGCATGGAAAACATGCACGACCGTGGATACGATGCCGCTCGACTCCGCTGGTTACTGCTTTTCGATGGATCGCCTGCGGTCTCTATCACAGGAGAGACTCCCAAAGTCGGCCTTTCCCATGTGACGCGTCGACTGCGCTCGCACTTCAGCGTTTTATGAAATTTAGCTCGGCATAGCCCCCCCTAGAGGAACATCCGTAATGACATCCGGGACGACGACAGAAGCCGCAGCCCCCAATGCCCACCGGCTCCTCTGGGCCGGCTTCACCGCGATCCTCGCTGCCGGCGTGGGATATGCCGTGCGTGGCGGGATTCTGACGCAGTGGGCCAACCAGTTCAGTTTCACCATGACCGAACTAGGCACCATCACCGGGGGAGGCCTGACGGGCTTCGGGATCGTGATCATTCTCAGTTCGCTTGTTGCCGATAAACTGGGCTACGGTAAACTGATGATCGCGGCCTTCATCCTGCATCTGATTTCGGCCGGTTTGACTCTGGCCGCCCCGTTCGTCTTCAGCACCAGCGGCAAGGACGCGACCTTCTACTGCCTCTTCATCGGCATGTTCATTTTCGCGATCGGCAACGGCCTTTGCGAAGCCGTGGTGAACCCGATGACCGCCACGCTGTTCCCCAAGAACAAGACGCACTATCTCAACATCCTGCATGCCGGTTGGCCCGCTGGTCTTGTCATGGGCAGCCTCGCCTCGTTCTTCATGGCTGGCGGAACGACGGCCAACGGGGTCACGACAGAACCCGTCCACTGGACGATCCAGATGTCGCTGTTTCTGATCCCAGTCGTCGTTTATGGCGGCATGCTGCTGGGACAACGGTTTCCGAAATCGGAAGCCGAAAGCGCCGGCGTGACTCTGATGCAGATGATCACCAGCATCTTCGCTCCACTGATGTTGGTGCTGCTCGTCATTCATGCGATGGTCGGCTATGTCGAACTGGGAACCGACTCGTGGATCAGCAAGATCACCGGGGCCATCATGGAGAAGCCGGCTTACGGCCTGGCCCTGTTCGCCTACACCTCATCTTTGATGTTCGTCCTCCGATTCGTCGCCGGCCCGATTGTCCATACGATCTCGCCCCTCGGGCTGCTGTTCGCCAGCGCGATTCTGGGAACAACGGGACTGACACTTTTGGGAAGTGCCGATGGCTGGGTGATGTGCACCGTCGCCGCCACCGTCTACGCCTGCGGTAAGACTTTCCTCTGGCCCACCATGCTGGCCGTCGCGTCGGAGCAATTCCCGCGGGGCGGGGCCGTGGCAATCGGCATGCTCGGCGGCGTGGGGATGCTTTCGGCTGGCCTCTTGGGAGGCCCTGCCATTGGTTTCAAGCAGGATTACAATGCCTCTGCCGAACTGAAGGCGAAGTCCGAAGCCACCTTTGACCGCTACCGTGCAGCGGGCGAAAGCAGTTTCTTTGGCTTCCGGACCGTGGGCCTCGATGGTGCCAAGGTGGGAGTGCTGGAAGATGGTGGGAAGGAATTGGCCAGAGCGGGTGAAGTGTTGGCTAAGGAACCGGAAACTCCAGCCAACCAGGCAGCCCGGAAAAATCAGGCGGAACTCGAAGCCTGGTGGGCACAGGCCAAGCCATTCGCTGAAACCGACAAGCCATTGGTTCAGCAAGCCGGAATCTATGGCGGCCAGATGGCACTGAAGCTGACAGCCTACGTGCCCGCGACGATGGCTGTCTGTTACCTGCTGCTGATCATCTACTTCCGCATGATCGGCGGCTACAAACCGAAAACCGTCGACCAGGCCGTCCATACCGGCACCGACCTCGGTACCGCCGAGAGTTAATGCGGTATTCGATCACAGCGATCTGCAAAAACAGCGGATGCCTTGGCGATAGGGCATCCGCTGTTTTCTTTTGTTGACCGGTAGACATGAAGGGAAGGCCCCGAGTCATCTCCACTTGCTCAACATGGAATCACCTGTCGTGGGATCGCCAACCGCCTAGAAATTTACTGGGCCTCATGGCACCCTCTTGCTTGCTAACCGACCATAGCCAGGGTGGCTGCCGTGGGCACTCTTCGCAGAACTCGAAAAACGAACAAGCCCGAGTCTGATTGACCCGGGCTTGATGATTGATTTGGCCTGTACGAAAGCAGGCAAAAAGTTGGAGATAAGCGGCTTATAACTCCATCAAGTTGAACAGTTTGATTACTGCTCAATAAGAGAGATCAGCTCCACTCCAACTACTTAACTTCCGTGCCTTCCATACGGCCTACAAAGTTGAGCATGGGGCTCATGCGGCGAACCTTGGCCACTATCACTTCCTTGTCAGCGTCGGAAGTGGCAGCCTGATACTTCTTTTCGAGCTTCTTGATCTTAGCTTTACGCTGGCGACGCTTGGCAAGTTCACGATCGCGTTCGGTACGAGGCATCTGAAATCCAGTTCAGTTTCAAAAATAAAGAAGCAGATCCGGCATTTGTCTGAATCGGCGAGGCAAAGCAAGTGGGATACTCACTGATGCCGCGAGGGCAAGAGCAGTGAGCGAACGAACTATGCACGCAACTTTTTGTGACAGGTCTTGCAGCGAATGGCGAAACCCACCAGTTTGCCGCACTTGGGGCAACGGATGGCTTTTCGCAACTTCACGAGCTTTGTCCGTGGTCTGTAGACCATGATTCCTCTCCACCGCAATTTGCGTCGCGTCGATAGTCCTGAAAGATTGTGGAAAAATAGCAGTTGGGAGGCAGTGGAACAAGTGACCCGAGTGTTGGAATCGGGGGGATGGCCCGATCTTTCCTTGGAATTTGCCCAAACCCCCAAGCAGTCGGTCGAGTTTTCCTTTACTCACGACGGACGACTTTTCCGCTGCTCATTAACCACCACACAAGATGTGCTCATTTGTCCACAACGCCCGGTGAGCCAGAATGGAGTCTGAAATCGCCAGATCCGATGGATACCGGCTCCTGATCGCTGGCGGGAGCGTCCGAGCCGCCGCTGCATCCGCGCGCCGGGGTGGATTGAATCTTGTCACGACCGACGAATATGGAGATGCCGACCTACAGGAAATGGGCGACTGGTTCCCGATTCAAAGTCTAATCGCTGGCGAACTCATCAACCGAGCCAAGCTGGGCGAATGCGGGGCGTGGACGTACGTGGGACCTTGGGAGAACTGGCCGCCGATGGCGGAGGCACTGGCGAATCAAGCGGATCAATTCGGCATTCCCTTGGCGGGGGCCGATCTCCCGACTCTGAATCACCTCCGGGATCCACACGAACTGCAGGCGATGTCGGCGCGAGCCGGTTTCACGCCCTTGGCGGTTGTGACGGCTGACAAGACCACGGGGATTGATGACATTCCTCTGCCGTCGGAACGATCGTGGATCCGAAAACCATTGCTCTCGGGCGGGGGGCTGGGTGTCGCCATGTTCCCCACTTCCCAAGAGGAGATCTGGGCAATGCTGGCGTCTCGAATATCGTCGGACGAGTACCTGCAGGAGTTTGCCGGCGGTCAGCCTTTGAGTGTCATTTGCCTGGCGGAAACCCGGAGTGTCCGCCTCATCGGCTGGACTGAGGGAATGACCGGCACGCCATATGGCGCATACGGATATCGCGGCTCCCGTGGCCCCGTCGCCCCTCCGGCGTCCATTATGCAGCAGGCGAAGTTGCTCGCGGAAATCATCGTGGAAAACACGGGTTTGCGTGGCCTCTTCGGCATCGATGGAATTCAGAATGGAGATCGCTGGCAGCCGATCGAGATCAATCCCCGCTACACCGCCAGCTGCGAGATTCTCGAACTGACTCGTGGACATGGGCCATCCCTCATGCGGGAGCATGTTCGGTCCTTCGGTCTTAGCGACCCATCGGCTGAGAGTTCATCGGAGCCGACGGATGAACCAACTTCTTTGGTGGGGCGCGACGACCGGCGGCCAACTTATGGAATGAAGTGGATCGTCTACGCAGGCCAGCGGTTCGTTGCGCCCGATCTGCGAGCGGCATTCGCGACCGGGACGCATGATGATGGGATGCCTTCAACTCCGCGAATCGCCGACATCCCCTGCCTGGGCACCATCATCGAACAAGGACACCCGGTCTGCACGCTGTTTGGATGGGGTGCCTCCATCGAGGAAGCGGAGCGGGATTGCCAGCGGGCCGTCGACTCTTTGAAAAACTCCTTTCCGGAAGTCGCATTTGACTGAGGGGCATGCCAAGGACCATCGAAGGCCGGAAAGTTAATGCAATCGGCAGCATCGGAAGAACAGTTCTCATCGGTCGAACTCCTAGCATGCGGGCAACTGTTCGTTCTTCTCCAGAATTCCCGATTGTGGGTGAGGAATTCTTCGTGCGTGGCCGGAAAGGCTGGACATCGCGCCACAATATGCGAGATGGCGAATCAGGTTTCGAACCGCTTTCAGGTTTCCGATTCGCCACTTGATCAACGCACCTCGGGATCGTCTGCGGACACGAAAGCCGATCCGGCCCACATTGCGATGGAAGTCCCTGTCGAATGCCCACGCCTCAAGACCGAATCTCGCGCGCCTTGGATATTCTTGTCGAGGAATGGGCACCATTCATCCGGCAGGAAATGTCGCGAGTTCACGGTGCGCGGGCCGACGATCTCATCGCCCAGCAAGTCCGCGGGGATCGGCATGTGGCCGCCGCCCGGCTCGTCGATCCCCTGACGGATCCCCACGTGCTGCTCAGTCTCGTCTGGGATCAATGGAACAATTGCTTCCGGCAAAAGATGGGTATCTTCGAGCGGAGCCTGATCAGCGAGCTGCGCGAGTATCGCAACCACCTCGCGCACCAATCCTTCCTCACGGAGGACGATGCGTTCCGTGTCCTCGACAGCGTCCAGCGGTTGCTCACCGCGACCGGACAAACGAAGCGGCTTCAGGAAGTCGAAGACGAGAAGTTCGATGCCCTTCGGCAGCGCTTCGGCCATCGTGTGAATCGGGAACTGGCACGTATCCGCTTCAATCGCCGCAGAGTGCTGGATGTGACCCTCTACGCCCTGTGCTGTGCGGCCTTGCTCATCACGGTGGTGGGATTCTTCTGGGACAAGCACGCGCTGGCGACGATCCTGCTGGCTGGCTTCGTGGTGTTCACTTTCGCCTATTTCATCCACCAAAGGATGACGGCGACCGTCCCGGTTTTCGGTCTGCATGAGTGCCCGCATTGTCGACGGGTCATCTACACCGAAACCTGTCCCTACTGCGAGAAGGGACCAGCGCGAAGCTCTTCGCAACAAATCGGCAATGACGAGCAGGCTTTGGCCGATGCGGAGTTCGCCCATGGGACGCTGGAAATGATCGAGCATCCCACCGAATTCCAAGAGACTTTGCCCCGCCAGCCTCGATGATTGCTGGCGAGTTGAAGGCAAAGAACGTCATTCTTTGAATGGGATGCCGCTCCACCAGCGTCTGAGTTATTGGGCACTCTGAATATCTGGTCGCAGCTTTTTCGCTTCGCCCAGATAGACGTGGACGATCTCACCCGGCTTCTTCTCCGAGTTCACGTGCAGCAGCACGCGAATGCAGCGCGGCAGAGCGTGCGGCACCGCGATCTCCGAGGCACAGAGCAGGGGGACTTGCCGCATTCCCAATGCCCGGGCGGCTTCCGCAGGGAAGGTGGAGGTGAGATCCGGGGTGGTGGTGAAAATTGCGGAGACGATCTCGTCGAAATCGTGGATCCCGTTTTGCTCAACGAGTTCAGCCAGCAGCTCGCGTGTCGCGGCCAGCAGCAGTTCCGGACGATCGCTCTCCACGCACGTGGCACCTCGAATTCCTCTTACTGACATGCCAGCACACCCCAATCGGTCGCGTCCCGGATCCGCCTTCGACAACAGCCACCCGCCAGGAGAACTCGCGGGGAACGCCTGTTGGAAAATGGACTTTCAAACATCTTGGCGAAGGATGTTAGCGATTGAAAGCCAATGCTCACAGCGACTAACGCCGCATCAAAAAAATACGAACAAGGTCTTCCGAAACGACTTTCGTCTGCCAAGCGGGACTTTTTCTTACGAATTTGTCATCTTCCTCCTGACCTTCTTCGTATCACCTCTCAGGAATGCCATCCGTCCACACATTCAAATGTTCAAAGGTGTTGAACAATGCCGTATCGGAACGTCGCAGCGCGTGAACTGGCCGACTTGCTGAGCGTGCTGTCACATCCCTGCCGCGTGCAGATCATTGAGGAACTGCGGAGTGAGGAACGCAACGTCAACTCTCTTCAGGAGTTGCTGGGGATCAGCCACTCCGGTGTATCACAGCATCTCGCTCTCCTTCGAACCCGAAAGCTTCTGAAGGAGCGTCGAGCGGGACGGCATGTGTACTATCGTCTGGTTGATCCCGGTGTGGCGGAATGGCTGCGGCAGGGGGTTGTCTTCCTAGAGAGGATGGCAGAAGGGGCCTTCGATCAGAAGTCCATGCTGCATCAAGCGATGCATCAATGGGAGAATCCCCAGATCACCTCGAATCAAATCGCCGACGACTCCGCCTCGGTGCCTGCCACGTTGTCGAATCCCGTATCACTTCCCATGATCGACGGTTCCGTCGAACAACCAACTGCCCGCAATGGCAGCTCGTTTGATCGACCTGAGACTATCGTTGGTGTCGAGACCAGGGAGGCGCCACAGTGATCACACCATCGTCTCCAGAGAACTATCGTGATCACGGGTGGCCAAGTCGCCCGGAACTGACAAGTACTCGTGCAGGTGATCATCCGCAGACCGGCCAATCCGGAGCCGCCCTGATCGCAGCGCTGGTCGAGTTTGGCCGTCTTACGGGAAATCCGTGGGAACCCCTCGTTGTTCAACGGGAGATTGAAGCGGCCGCCCAATGCTGGAGTGGCAGCTTTGAGGACAAGTGGTGGAAGTGGGCTCTGGAAGTCGCCCGCTCTCATACGATGGCTGTTCGGCTAATGGACTTGAACGTCGCGGAAGTCGATGCCTTGGTTAAACAGGGGGGGGTGGCTGTCGGCCGGCCCGCATCCTGGCCCCAGGGAGTCGACACTTCAGGCGACCCTGCTGCCTATCCCCCCCATGATTCGAAGCATTCGACAGAGCAATCCCCGCTGTTTGTCATCTCGGGACGAAAAAATCCCGCAGGTCTAGTGTTTCATCACGATGATCAAGGATGCCATCTGCCTTGGAGTGATCTCGTTCGACTTGGTTCGTCCGTGAGTGTCCGCTGTGTCGTCTTCGAACCCAACATCGATGGATTGGGAGCCGGTGACGAGCACCACCAACCGCCTTGGAAGCGGCTGCTGAAGATGATCGGCCCCGAGCGCCACGAGATCTGGACGATCTTCCTCATGGCCTGCGCGGCGGGCCTGTTGTCGATCTCTGCCCCGTTGGCGGCGCAGCAGCTTGTCCGCGCCGTAACTTTCGGCGGCGTCTTCCAGCCGATCATCGTCCTGAGTGTCATCCTCTTGGGGCTGCTGAGCCTGCTCGGGGCGTTCCAAGTTTTGAAGATCTATATTGCGGAAGTGATCCAACGGCGGCTCTTCACCCGCATCACCGCCGATCTCGCCTGGCGGTTGCCGCGTGTGCGTGAAGAGGAATGGCAGCACCACGACGGCCAGGAACTCGTCAATCGGTTTCTGGAAGTCGTGACGGTTCAAAAGGTGGTCAGCAGCCTGCTGGTGGATGGACTCGCCATCATCCTGGCGACGATCGTGGGGATGACGCTGATGGCGTTCTACCACCCGTTTCTGCTGGGATACGACCTGATTCTGATCGTGCTTTTGTCGCTGATCATCCTCACTATGGGACGCGGGGGCGTCCGCACTTCGATCGACGAGTCCGAGAATAAATATGCGACTTTGGCCTGGTTCGAGGAACTTGTCCGCGTCCCCGGCATTTTCCGCACTCCGGAGGGAGCAGCCCTGGCCTGGCAGCGGAGCGACGCCCTCTGCACGAAATACCTCAACGCCCGCCAAGACCACTTTGCCATCGTCCTCCGCCAGTACATCGCGTTGGCCGTGCTGCAGGCGGTGGCAGCCACGGGACTGCTGAGCCTGGGAGGTTATCTCGTCCTACGCGAGCAATTGACGCTGGGCCAGTTGGTTGCCGCGGAACTCATTGTCGCGACCATCGTCGGCTCTTTCCTGAAGCTGGGGAAACATCTGGAGGAATGGTTCGACCTGATGGCTTCCGTGAACAAACTGGGGCACATGTTCGACCTGCCAGTGAATCATCAGCGGGGTGTGCTCCTCCCCGAACGCCCCGAACCGATCGCCATCCAGATGCGAAACGTCTCGCGGGGACATCCTCCAGCGGCGGGGCAATGGGTGCCTCCGAACCTCACTTGCGATGTTCCTCCGGGATCGTCTCTCGCCATCTTTGACAGCCATCCCGAACAGCGATCTGAGATTCTCTCCCAACTTTCAGGCGAGCCGGTTGATCTGCGGGGAACCATCGAATTCGATGGCTTGCCGCTGGGCGATCTCCGACGCGATCTGGTTCGTTCCCAGGTGGCATTGGTGCGGGATCCTGCCATTTTGACGGCGTCCATCGCCGCAAACGTCCATCTCCACCGCCCGGGTGTCAGTGATCAGGCCGTGAAAAGGCGGCTGGAGGATGTCGGACTCATGGATCGCGTCGAGGGTCTCCCCGATGGCATCCAGACGGAACTTCCGGCAAGGGGCTATCCACTTTCGTCGACCGAACAGATGCAATTGATGCTAGCCCGCGCGATGGCGGGGAACCCACGTCTCCTGCTGATCGACGGCTGGCTCGACGGTCTGCCCGACAATCTCCGGCAGCGGCTGCTCGGCGTGCTGCTCGCTCCCGATCGGACATGGACCACGGTCATCACCACTTCGCGCCATGACATCGCCAGTTTGTGCGACCAGACGATTGAAATGGACAACGCCGAACCCAGGGCATTGAGAGCCCCCAGACAACCTTCGCTTCCCATGACGAAGTCCGTCTGAATCACTTCAAACGATTGAACGCATTCAACCAGCCAATAGCCCGACGATCGGTTGCTGACAAAACACCGGGAATCGAACACCACGACGGCTTTCACCACGTCAACTCGCGAGCCGCCAGGAAGACTTCATGGCCACCACCGAGATCTCGAATACCAAGACCGGGACGCTGCAAGGCGGAGGATCGACCTTCCACGGTGGTGATCACCGGACATTGACCAACTGGAACATCGGAGAGACTTGGCAAGCCCGGAACTTTCCCGCCCTCAAGCTGGCACAACCGGTCCGCACGATCCGCTGGATTTCGACAGCCTTGCTTTGGGCACTACCCACGAGCCTGGTTGTCATGATGTGGGCACCTTGGCAGCAATCGGTCACCGGTTCGGGCCGAGTCGTGACCTACGATCCCAACCATCGACTGCAGGAAGTCGATGCCCCCATCGCCGGCCGCATCACCAACATCCGCGCGGATCTGGTCGAAGGTGCGATCGTCAACAAGGGTGACGCCCTGATGGATATCGAAGTCATCGATTCCGCGCTCATCTTCCGCCTGGAGGAGCAGTTGATGGCCACCCACCGCAAGTTGGAAACCGAGAAGACGATCGTCATCGCCTACGAGCAGCAGGTCGAAGCGTTCAAGGCGATTCGCAGTCAGACGGAACTCGCCCAGGACGAGTTCATCAAGATGGCCGGACAAAAACTGCTTGCCGAGCAGCAGAGCCTCAAGGCGGCCAAAGCGGCCTACGAGCAGGCCGAGAAGGATCGGATCCGTCGCATTCAGCTCTTTGAACAGAAGGTCGAATCCCGGTATGAGGTTGAAGTCGCGGAACGCAAGGCGCAGGAAGAAGAGGCCAAACTGGCCCAGGCCCAGGCCTATGTCGAAGCCGCGAAGAGCGAGCTATCGGCCAAGGAGGCCGAGCGGCTTTACAAGATTCGCGAGGCCGTGACCAAGATTGACTCGGCGCGTGCCGTTTATCAGAAGGCGCTCGGAGATATCGCCAGTACCGAGAAGGAGATCGCCGATATACAAGCTAAACAAAAGGTGCAGGTGCAGTCGGTACTGGCTCCCATCGACGGTTTCATCCTTAAGCTCACCAATTTCCAGGGAGGAAAGATCGTATCGGCGGGCCAGCCGCTCCTCGAACTTGTTCCACGCACCGCCGATCGCGCGGTCGAGATCAAGGTTGATGGAAACGATGCTCCGCTCGTGGCCTCGCTTTCCAAGGATGGCAAGCACCGCAAGGTGAGATTGCAATTCGAAGGTTGGCCGGCTGTGCAGTTCTCTGGTTGGCCTTCCGTGGCGGTGGGAACGTTCGGGGGGATTGTGACGGTTGTGGATTCGATGGATGACGGCATGGGGAAGTTCCGCGTGCTGGTTCTTCCGGATCCCGACGAATCGATGCCTTGGCCGACCGCCCAGGTGCTGCGGCAAGGAATCCGGGCCAGGGCCTGGATCCTGCTGGATCGGGTGACAATCGGTCAGGAACTATGGAGACAACTCAACGGGTTCCCGCCCGCAATTCAGATTGAAGACCCCAAAGCCGCTTACGAAGACAAACTTCTCCGAGGAAAAAAATGACGTTACCCGGACAAGCATGGATGCTTGCTGGTTGCCTGATGATTGCCGGATGCTCTGCATCACGGTCCGTTGTCACTTCCAACTCCGCCGCGCCGAAAGTCGTCGCGTCGGAAAAAGAGACCGGCGGTCATCAGACGTCGTTGAGGCACGATGTGCGCTCACAGGACAAGAAGGCTTCGAACGATCAGCAACCTGTGACTGACCCTGAATCCGTGGCAGAATCGGAAGAGGACGCAGCGTCCATCTCCGAAGAGGAAAAAATCCTTCAGGCGGGGGCTTCCCGAATCGAGGATGGTGAAGAGTCTCAGGAAGATGAATTCATGGAGGGGAGGCTTCGTCCCCAGCCGATCCTTGGTCAGACTCCCCCCGGCACCATTCCGCCGAGTCCCGATGATCCTCTGGCTACCGACGAGCCCCATGTCGATGCCCTACGTCTTCCGCAGGTCGTCGATTCGGTCTATCTCTCATTTCCCATGTTGAGGAACGCCCTGTACGGGCGAAACATCGCCAATGGGGCCAATCTAGCCGCCCAGGGGGCTTTCGATCTCAAGCTGAACGCCGATCTCACCAACCAGCCTCTCGGTTTCTACCAGACCTACCGCAACGGCTTCGACATCCAGCAGCCGGTGCTTCAGAACGGTGGAGAAGTGATCGCGGGCTATCGCACAGGTCGCGGCTACTTCGAGCCTTGGTACGGTGGACGAGAGACGAACGACGGCGGTGAATTCAAGCTGGGATTGGCGATCCCGCTTTTGCAAAACCGGGCCATCGACAGACGCCGTGCCGAGCTGTGGATCACACAAGTCGGCCAGTCACGCGTCGAACCGGAGATCAAGACCCAGCTCCTTTCGTTCATCCGGGAGAGTTCGGTCGCCTATTGGGAGTGGGTGGCCGCAGGGCAGGGGCTGCGTGTGGCCAGACAACTGCAAGCTTTGGCGATCGACCGGGATCGACAAATTCGAACCACCGTGGAACAAGGCGATCGTCCCGAGTCGGACGTTGTCGATAACCAGCGGTTGATCGTGGCACGTCAGGTGAAGCTCATTGAAGCCGAGCAGAAGCTGCAAAGCGCCGCCGCCAAGCTCTCCCTCTACATGAGAGACGCTTCCGGCAATCCCTTCATCCCCCCCGACAGCATGCTGCCAGCCAAATTCCCCGTCCCCATGCTGGTTTCACCGGAGGTTCTGCAGGCCGATATCGCCTTCGCCACCTCCCGTCGTCCGGAATTGCTGGCACTCGACTACGATCGGCAGCAGTTGAACATCGAACTTTGCAAAGCCCAAAACGAACTGCTCCCCACCTTGGGGGCCCATGTTCTTGGAACCAAGGATGTCGGCGGCCCCACCAGTTCAAAAAATGACAAGGGTCCGTTCCAAGGGGAGGCCGGCTTGGAATTCTCCGTTCCTCTCCAGCGCCGCAACGCCAATGGCAAGATCATGATGGTCGAAGGGAAGCTGGCCCAGAATCTGGCCAAGCGGCAGTTCACGGCTGACAAGATCTCGATCGAAGTGCGAACCGCCGTCATCGCCTTGGAAAACGCATATCGTGCGATTTCACAAGCCAGCGAAGCGGTTCGTTTGAATGAGGAGATGCAGCGGTTTGAGACGATCCGGCTCACCGAAGGCGCGAGTGACCTCTTGCGTCTGAATCTCCGCGAGCAGGCGACATTCGACGCCCGGGTAGCCGAGTTGCTGGCATTGCTGGGCTACTTCGTCGCGGAAGCCGACTATAAAGCAGCGACCGCCGCCGAGCTTCCCGACGAGATACTCACCCCGGGAAACTAGCCGGATTGCCTGCCTCCCGCATGCCGTCATACCGCGAGCGAAGTCCTAGAAAGTCCCCGACTTGATGGTGGGAGGCTTCTGGTCGCCAGCCGGTAGACCTGTTCCCACGGGTGGTTCAATACCGGCGTTTTTCATGAGCGAGGCGGCATAGGCCGCGAGTTCGGTCTCGGGGAAGTCAGTAACCATCTTCCCCAATTGCTCGCCCAGTTTGTCTTTCAACTGGGGTTTGGCGTTCGCGAGTTGCCGCTCGATGTTCTGAATCTGCTTTGAGGCCGCGATACCGGCTTTCACCTGGGCATCCCGCGGAAGTTCCTTCTTGAGCTTGGCTGCGGCTTCATTGAGAGGATACCCCTTGAAGCTGTCATTCAGCTTTTGCAGGGTTTCGTGAGCCTTGTACTTGTTGCCCGACTCGGCGGCGGCGACGGCTTCACTCTCCAGTTCCTGCTTCTCGGCATCGATCACCGCTTGCATCTTCTCCACTACCGACTTCACCTCGGGGCGGTTCGACATGGCCGCCTTCTTAAGTGGCAAAGCCACTCCTGCATAGGAGCCATATTCGATCTGTTGCCAGAGAGGAACCAGCTCGGGAGGGACTTCGGCCCGTTCGACCTTCCAGACGGCTCCAGTGGCCAGACCTTTGATCGCCATGTCGTACTCGTCGTAGGCCAGCGACTCGATCTTGCCCGCCGCAGTGATCCCCCGGATCTGGCGGATATTCTGCAGACTGATCTCACCCACCGAACTTGATGCGAACTCCTTTTCAAAGCTGCGGTCGGCATCGACAATCATCGGCCATGTGATCTTCACCTGCTGGGCGTACCGCTCGACTTCCGCCCGCGGGGTTCCCGAATTCACCGCCACGTAAACAACCGGAAGTTTCTCGTTCGCCTTTGCCGCAGCAAGAATGTCCGGCCAGGCGGCACGGCACCTCGGGCAGGTTTCCTCGAAGAACACCAGATAGATCGCCTTGCCACGCAATTGCTCATATGTCAGTGGAGCCGAGTTGACCCAACTTGCGGGACTCTTCGGCAGGGGAGGAAGCGCCGCCTCGTCCTGGGCCTGCGCCGTCATCCACATCCCGGAGATGAACGCTGAGCACAACACAGAGAGGATCGAGGCACGCGTGAAAATCGTTCGCAACATCATCTATCTTTCTCCGAAACCTCAAGGGTTCATCGGTGGTGCTTCTGGCAAATCAGGACTGTGTCAACAACTGAGGCGAACTGATCCATCAATCTTTTCCTATCATTCCGCGTCCAAGCGTCCATCGCAATGGGAAAGCTGGCTACAAGTGATTGAACGTCACATTGACCAATAGAGTTGCCGCGCGATTTCAAAAGGTTCAGGATGTGAGCCGCGCCATGGATCATCGCGGTCTCGGAAGATCGCCGTCGCTTCACCGGAACAACAGCATGTCCACGCCATCAGCTCGTCTTCAAGAACTTGGAATCGAACTCCCGCAGCCGCCAGCGGCCATCGCCTCGTATGTGCCCGTCGTACGGACTGGGCAACTGGCGGTCACCAGCGGTCAGCTTCCCCTGCTCAACGGGGCATTGACCCATACCGGCAAGGTGGGGGCCGAACTGACCGAGCAAGAAGCCGCATTGGCAGCCCGACAGTGTGCGCTCAACGCCTTAGCTCATTTGAAGCGGGAACTGGGTTCGCTCGACCGGATCGAGAGGATCGTCAAGCTAGACGGTTTCGTGCAATCCGCCCTCGGATTCAGTCGTCAGCCCGTCGTCATCAATGGGGCCTCCGACCTCATGCTGGAGATTTTCGGCGAAGCGGGTCGACACTCGCGGGTGGCTGTGGGCGTCAACGAATTGCCGCTCAACGCGGCCGTTGAAGTGGCGGTCTGGGTTTCCATTTTCGCCGACTAGATGTCGGTCGAAAGTCGCCAAGTTCAACTCAAAAAACGACCGGCGGCCTCTCCCTATCGAGAGGCCGCCGGTTGGATTGAGTCAGACTTGTTTCCGCACCGGCCTTCAAACCAAGTTGAAGGGTGGTCGCAGCGGATATCGGCCGAAAGTTATTCGTCGCTGGCGGAGAGCCAAGGGGCCAAAGGCTCCGTGGCATCAACGATTTCGTGTGGTTGGAAGTAGATGGGAATCTCTTTCGCCGCCGCTTCCGGGCCATCACTGCCATGAACCAGGTTCATCTGCCGACTGGTGCCAAAATCACCACGGATGGTGCCGGGGGCCGCATCGCGACCGTTGGTGGGCCCCATCATGCCGCGAACAACACTGATCGCCGACTTACCTTCGAGCACTAGAGCCACGGTCGGCCCGGCGGTGACAAAGCTCTCCAGCAGCGGGTAGAAAGGCTTCTGGACATGCTCCGCGTAGTGCTTTTTGGAAAGCTCGGGGGTGATTTGGAGCAACTTCAAGGCGGTGATTCGCAACCCCTTCTGCTCGAAGCGGGTCAGAATCGGGCCAGCCAGACGACGGGCCACTGCATCCGGCTTCAGAAGAACAAGTGTACGTTCCGTGGGCATTTCGTTTCCGTTCCTGGGACTTGGCAATTGTTTTAAGGGTGGAGTTTAACCTCTGATATCGAGCGATGAGGATCACTCTGACATCGAGTCGCCGAAAAGTATCGTAGCAACCGAATGTGACTGAATTATTAAGCGACCCGTGACCGGGGCACAATCTCAGTTCACTGCGGCGACAGCACAAGGAACCGAAGATTTCTGGTCCATCAAGGTACAGAACTCCTCAAACAGGTAAGCGCTGTCATGAGGTCCCGCCGCCGCTTCAGGATGATACTGCACGCTGAAAGCCGGGACATCTTTCATCCTCATCCCCTCGATCGTCTGATCATTGAGATTGAGATGCGTCACCTCCAGATTGTTCGGCAGAGTGGTCGAATCAATCGCGAAGCCATGATTCTGCGAAGTGATTTCCACCCGGGATGTGCGCAGGTTGAGCACTGGCTGGTTGGCTCCGCGGTGCCCGAACTTGAGCTTGTAAGTCTTCGCTCCGGCGGCTAGACCCAAAAGCTGATGACCCAGGCAGATACCGAACACCGGAACCTTGCCCAGCAGCTGGCGAATTGTCTCCACGGCGTAGGTGAGCGGTTCCGGATCACCGGGGCCGTTCGAGAGGAAGACACCATCAGGTTGCATGGCAAGGATTTCGGCGGCGGTCGCCGTGCCGGGAACGACCGAGACCCGGCATCCAGTTTCCGTCAGATGCCTGAGAATGTTCCACTTCATCCCGTAATCGATGGCAACCACATGGCGGGAGTTGCCCACCAGATCCCCGGCGGGAGCCAGCGTGGCGAAATTCCCCAGCCGCTCCGACCACGCGAAGGGGGTGGAAGGCATCACTTCCCTCACGAGATCCTGCCCCACAATGTTCGGCGCCCGCTGGGCCTTGGCCACGAGCGATTTGGCGTCGAGATCGACGGTCGAGATGACCCCGGTCACAGCACCTTGGGTTCTCAACTTCCGGACGAGCGACCGTGTGTCGATTCCTTCCAGACCAATGACGCCGGTTCTTTTCAAATAATCGTCCAGCGACAATTCCGAGCGGAAGTTGCTGGGAGTCCGGCACAGCTCACGAACGACGAAAGCTTTGAGACGGGGCCCCTTGCTTTCGACATCCTCGAAGTTGATGCCGTAATTTCCGATGAGGGGATAGGTCATCGTGACGATCTGACCGCAATACGAGGGGTCGGTCAGGATTTCGCCGTATCCGGTCATGCTGGTGTTGAAGACGACTTCACCGCTGACTTCTCCCTCGGCACCGAATGACGATCCATAGAATACAGACCCATCGGCCAGGGCCAGACAAGCCACGGTTTTCGCCGGTTCGGACATCGGAAAACGACTCGCTTTCTCATGTGACACATCCAGGGAGCCGCCGAACGCACGCAATGTTCGGCCTTTATTCTCCCTGACTGCAAGAATAACGATTTTGCAGCGTATCGCAGAGGGAACTGCAAAAAAAGGAACCGCAGCGTTTCCACTGCGGTTCCCTCGAAGATTTACGACTTCGTCAACAGGTTGAGATGACCGCCCTTAGGCGTTCTCTTCCTGGGAGAGGACGAAGTTCTTGAAGCGGATGCGATCACGTTCGCCCTCGCCAATGCTGGAGAAGAGCTCACCCATGATGCGGTGGAAGTGCTTCTGGCGAACGCTGTAAAAGTTATGCTTGCCATCCCGGCGGGCTTCGATGAGGCCAGCGACGCGGAGCAGGGCGAGGTGATGGCTGACGGCGGGCTGGCTCTGGCCGAGCCGCTCGCACAGAGCGGTGACATGCAGTTCGTGATCCTTCATGAGATACATGAGGATCCGCAGGCGGGTTTCGTCCGCCAGCAGCTTGAAGACCTGCACGAGATCCTTCTCCAGCTGATTGGACAAATCCGGGAAGGACGAACCCTTTTCAACCAAAGGTTCTGCAACATTGGAAATCATCGTGAATCGCTCTCTACTTAAAGTGAACCATGATCATCGTCGCCGATCCATTCGGCGGACATTTCGATCAGGTCAAAGTTTCAAAATCAAAAACCGCATATCAGGCCAAGGTTTCCGCAGGATTTCTCCAAGGCGGAACCCTGTTCAACTCACACAACGTCTCAAAACGTCAATTCAACAGACAATCGACACCCAACCCACATGAAGCGACTAAACCTTCGTCATTCGAAAACTGCAAACTCCTCAACAACTCCATCCCAAAAAACGACTTGGTACTTCCACCAAAAGAACATCATTTTCTGGCTGCGGAAGCAAGTACCATTGCTGCCCGATTATCTTGCATGCACTGATATCTTGGGTCAGATCACAGTGAGTTTCCTCAGAGTCCGCTGCAAACCCACACTATTGATCCACAAATCCACATATGTTTGATCAATTCAGCCCTTCCGAACTCCATTTTGCAGCGAAGTCATAACTCCGTCAACAACTCTCTGGGGTCTGAATCGATTTCTCCCAAAAGTGATACAACTGTAAATCTCTGGCAGAATTGACGTTAACCCATCTTCATAAAAGATCACAAAAATTGTGATACATCGTTTGGCAAAGCAAAGTGTCTGCTCTACGCTCAGCAGTTCGCGTGCCACACATGCGGACACACAATTGTGTCGATGTGTTCGGGGCCGTCCTCACCCCCCAATCCACTCGCAAATCAGCCCCCTTTTCTTCCGCATCCGAAAGCTGATCCATGACTTCCCAAGCTCAAAACAGCTTGTTTTGTAACTTGAACGGCCTCAAGGCCATGGTCACGGGAAGTTCTTCCGGAATCGGTAAGGCCATCGCCCTCGAACTTTCCTCGGCGGGTGCCGTCGTTGGTTTGCACACCCGACAAGCGGTCAATGCGATGGAACAAATCCGCAACGAACTTGTCGCGCGGGGTGCAGAATCGCATAGTTTTCAGGCAGACCTGCGGAACATCGATGCGACTCTGTCATTCTCTGCCCAGGCATGGGACACCCTGGGTGGAATCGATATCTGGGTGAACAACGCCGGAGTCGATCTGCTGACCACCGACGAAGCCAAGCTGCCAGCAGTCAGCAAACTTGACCTTTTGCACGCTGTTGACGTTCGAGCCACTTATGCTCTTTCCCGCGAAGTCGCCGGACGCATGCGGGCCAGGGGCCGAGGATGCATCATCAACATCGGCTGGGACCAGGCCGATCGCGGCATGGAGGGCGAAAGCGGAGAGCTGTTCGCTTCTGCCAAGAATGCCGTCATGGGCTTCACCCGTTCGCTGGCGGTCACATTTGCCCCGGAAGTGCGTTTCAACTGTGTCGCGCCTGGCTGGATCAAAACCGCTTGGGGAGAAACCGCCAGTCCGGCCTGGCAGGAACGAGTCATGCGGGAAACGCCGCTCAAGCGTTGGGGGCTTCCCGAAGACATCGCCCGCACCATCCGGTTTCTGGCCAGTCCCGAAGCCTCCTTCATTACAGGTCAAGTGATTAACGTGAACGGGGGGGCGGTTCGCTGATACAATCCGCTGCCACGCCATCGCTTCCGAGACAACTACTTCCAAGTTCGTTCTCCCGACAGAAAGTCATGTAGCCGCCGAGTGGGTAACTCACCTCCACGAATTCTGTTCGTCACGGGAAAGCTGGCCGAGTACTCGCTTCGCCAGATCCTCGACACTCTTTCCCGCAAAGTGGGTTTCGAGTATGAGGTGCAGGTTCTCGGGATCACCGTTGCCGCCTTGATGACGACCACTTGGATCTCCCGCAAGCTTGCCAGCACACCCACTCCTTACGAGAACGGAAAGCCAGATCGCGTCATTTTACCGGGAGCGGTCAGCGGCGATCTCGATCCTCTCGTCAGTCACTTTGGAGTACCTGTGGAGCGTGGCCCCCGCGACCTCTTTGATCTGCCGGAATACTTCGGTCAAGAGCGGAAAGCACCGCCCGATTTGACGGGGCAGACCATCGAAATCCTCGCGGAGATCAACCACACCCCCCGGCTTTCCTTGGGTGAGATTCTCTCGGTGGCCGACCGCTACCGGGCCGCTGGTGCCGATCTGATCGATGTCGGTTGTTTACCGGGAGAAACCTGGACCGGCTGTGCCGAGACGATTCGCGCGCTTAAACACGAAGGACATCGGTTGTCGATCGACAGTTTCAATCCGATCGAAGTCGAAGCTGCTGTCAGCGAGGGAGCTGAACTGGTTTTGAGTGCCAACTCCACGAATGCGGAATGGGCCGCAACGCTCCCCGCCGAGTTCGTTCTCATTCCGGATCAACCCCGAGACCTCTCATCGCTGGAAACGACACGCAACATTTTCCACATCCAAGGGAAACCGTTTCGCCTCGATCCGATTCTCGAGCCCATCGGATTTGGCTTCGGTGAATCTTTGAATCGCTACCGCCAGATCCGCAGGCAATTCCCCGACGACAAAATGCTGATGGGGATCGGCAATCTCACCGAGATGACCGAGGTCGACAGTTCAGGCGTCAACTTCCTGTTGGCGGCCCTGTGCGCCGAATGGCGGATTGAAAGCGTTCTCGCGACCGAGGTGATCAACTGGGGACGATCCGCCGTCCGCGAATTCGAGATTGCCCGCAGGCTGGTTCATCACGCGGTCCAACAGCGGCGTGTCCCCAAACATCTCGGCGGCGAACTGGTGATGCTGCGGGATCCCAAACTCAAAGAGCAGGGCGAGGCGGGATTGGCCCGGTTGCGGCAGTTCGTCACCGACCCGAATTTTCGCATCTTCGCCGAACGAGGCGAGATCCACCTCTTTAACCGCGATGGCTACTGGCATGGCGGGGATCCTTACGAGGTCTTCGACCGCATGGTCGAAGACCTCGGCACCCTCACTCCCGAACATACGTTCTACCTGGGCTACGAGCTCTGCAAAGCCAAGACCGCGCTGACTCTGGGCAAGCATTACCAGCAGGATCAATCACTCCGTTGGGGCTTTTTGACGGAGCCCGAGGTCAGTGCCGTGGAACGTCGCAAGGCCGACCGGCAACTGCGTCGCCGGGAGGCAAGAAAAACGGATACGCAAGAGAGCGAGCCATCGGGAGGGAGCGATTGATGTTACCCGTTGTCATCCCGCTGACGCCGCAGATCACACCCTTGAGCGCCACCCAAAAACTGGAGCACCTGCCAGGACTTTGCGTGCTCGAGAGTGCCATGAGAAGCCCGACACTGGGGCGATATTCCTACGTCATGGCCGATCCCTGGCACAGCGACAAGATCGACACGGTTCCCGCAGCAAATGGCGATCTCTTCGCCCAGCACTCGGATCTTCTTCGCACACTCCCGTTTGATCGAGCTCCCCAACTTCCCCCGTTCCAAGGGGGATTGGTCGGTGTGCTGTCATACGAGGCGGGCAGGGCGTTCGACCCCATGCCCTCAGCGGGCAATCGGGACTTCCCGGTTCCCGAGTTCTCCACAGGCTGTTACGACGTGATCCTCGCCTGGGATCACGAGCAAGGAATGGCTTGGCTGATCTCGCAAGGTTGGCCCGAAACAGATCCGACCGCACGGGGGATCCGGGCGCAAGCGAGAGCGGAGGAGTTTCTGTCCTACTTCGCCGAAAACGCCGACAGGCCATCATCGCCTGCCGCACTCGAAGGATCCCGCAGACCACTGGCGGATCTAACCATCCCCACATTTCCCTTGTCGGAACACCCGGGGGTCTGGACGAACTTTGCCCGCGACGATTACTTGGAATCCGTGGGTCGCGTCATCGCATACATCCGTGCGGGCGACATCTTCCAGGCGAACCTCACCCAACGCTTGTTGATCGAACAAACACAGTCTCCGCTGGAGATCTGGCAATCATTGCGGGAAAAGAACCCGGCCCCCTTCATGGCGTTCTGGAACCGCCCCGAATGGTCGTTGATCAGCTCCTCCCCGGAGCGGTTTCTCAAAGTCCGAGATCGACACGTTGAGACGCGTCCCATCAAGGGGACCCGACGGCGGCAAGGGGGCGAAGCCGATCTGTTCCTGCGTGATGAACTTCGCGAAAGCCAGAAGGATGTGGCCGAGAACGTGATGATCGTCGATCTCCTCCGCAACGATCTTTCACGCGTTTGCCGCCCCGGCAGCGTGAAGGTTCCGTCATTGTGCGAAGTCGAAACGTACAAGACCGTCCAACATCTCGTCAGTGTCGTCACGGGGGAGCTCGCCGAGAATTGCGACACCTGGGATGCCCTGCGGGCCACCTTTCCCGGCGGTTCGATCACGGGGGCCCCCAAGATTCGCGCGACCCAGATCATCGCTGAACTGGAGCCCTCCGTCCGCGGTCCCTACACGGGAACCCTGTTCTACATGACGCCCGACCTCTGGTGCGACAGCAGCATCCTGATTCGCACCTTCGTCGCTTCCCAAGGTTGGCTGCAACTCGGAGTGGGCGGGGGGATCGTCGTGAATTCCGACCCCCAAGCGGAGTACGAGGAGACGCTCACAAAAGCGGTCGGCATGCTCTCGGCACTCAATCTCCCGTTGCGAAATCGTCAGGAGATTGGCTGACATGCTGCTCGTCATCGACAACTACGACAGCTTCGTGCAGAACATCGCGAGGTACCTTGTGGAACTCGGGCAGGAGGTTCGCGTTGTTCGCAACGACGCCTTGACCGTCTCCGAAATCCGTGAGATGCGACCTGCCGCGATCGTGATTTCCCCCGGACCTTGCACGCCGCTGGAGGCGGGTATCTCGCTGGATGTCATTCGGGAACTGGCTGGCGAGATACCAATCCTAGGCATCTGTTTGGGGCATCAGGCGATCGGTGCCGCGTTTGGAGGAAGCGTCGTTCGCGCCGGTCGTCCCATGCACGGGGAGGCGGCCGAGATCACTCATCGAGGACATCCGCTGTTCGCCGGCTTGCCGCAAACATTCCTGGCGGCCCGCTACCACTCTTTGGTAGTCGAGCACAATTCACTGCCGGCTGAATTGGAGCCTTTGGCGTGGACGACCGACGGGCCGGAGGAAACGCCCGTCCTCATGGCGCTACGTCATCGCGAGCATTCAATCTTCGGATTGCAGTTCCATCCCGAATCGATCCTCACTCAAGGGGGCCATCGATTGTTGGCCAACTTTCTAACGCTTGCGGGAATTCCGGTGGTCGTGCCCGCAATCGATCTGCAAAGCCCCAGCTTCGCCCATGAAACGGGCAGATCCATCGCCGGACCGGCGGCTGTCTTCTGGTGAGTCCAAATACTTCAATCAACATGGTTATCGTCCACTGGCCAGCCCTCAAAGTTCGCCCATACGGACGATCTTCGCCACGCGGAAGATTCCCCGCCCGCTGTAAAACACCGACACGCGGAGAACTTCCCACGACATTCCGTGGCGGTTGACACCATCAAGCCGTCACTTCTTCCGGCATGGCGCAAGATCGATTGCCTGCCCGCTCAATCAGCGGCACGCCCCGCGCTGGCCCCTCGGAGTGTCTCGATCATGATCCTTTCGCAAAGACATAAGTTCCCAATCCGTAGTTTGAGCCGCCGGATGGCTGCCATGCTCTTGGTGAGCTTGATGAGCCTATTGCCGGCCTGGAATGGCCCTCAAGCCATTGCCCAGATGGCACCGGCGGGGCAGGGGCCGGTCTGGTTGGCCAACTACAACATCGCCTTGCAGGAAGCCACGCGATTGAACAAGCCGGTACTGCTTCACTTCTCGGCCACGTGGTGCGGCCCTTGTCAGCAGATGGAACGGGGGGTCTTTCCCCATCCACAAGTCCAGCAGATGCTGCGCAATTCGGTGGCAGCCGTGAAGGTCGATTCCGACCAGAACCCGCAACTCGTCCAGCAGTACGGCGTCCGGGGATTGCCGGCTGACGTCATGATCGATCCGCGAAACGGCCGGGTGCTGCTGCACTCCGAGAATTATCTTGATGTCGGTGCCTACACCGGCACGATCCTAGGTGTCTCCCAGAAGTATGCGATGATGGTAGCCCAGGCTCCCCCCGCCAATCCGGCACCCCGCCGCGACGGGGCTGGCATGCCGAGCGACAACAACTTTCAGCGAGGGTCGAGATCATCGCGCCCGATGCTCAACCCGGATGACGTCGGCCTCGATGGATTCAGCCCGGTCGCACTTCAACGTACTCGTTCATGGGTGCCGGGCAACTCCCAGTTTGCCTGGGAACACCAGGGAATCACATATCTCATGACGACCGAGCAGGAACTGGCCGACTTCAAGCTCAACCCCGACCAATACGCTCCCAAGCTGCTCGGCTGCGATCCGGTGGTTCTCTGGGATACCACCAAGGCAGTGACTGGTTCGACCCAGCATGCGGCTTTCTTCGATGACAGCCTCTTCCTGTTCGTTTCCCGAGAATCTCGCGATCGATTCAAAGAGAATCCGAAACGCTACATGCGGACCGAACAGGTGCTGCGTCGATCCGATGTGCAACGGCTCGTGCAGGCTTCTCCGGCGGAATCGGAAGTCACCACCCGACATGCCGAGAAAACACCCGCGACCGATGTGTTGCGGAAGTAACCTCGCTCATTTTGCGAGGGCGATCTCCATATGAGCGGCCACCTATCCAGCGGGATGGGTGGCCGCTCGTGTCGTTCAGCAAATTACGGAATGCGGACTTCAAAACCGCCGGGCGCGGGGAGGGGGAGTCGCGCCTGATACTTCTTGGCCAGACGATGCTGTCGCGAATCGATGGGGATCGGCTTGCCGCCAATCAGCACTCCATGGATCTGGGTTCCCTGCTGCAGGATCGAACCATCGGCAATCACCAGATCGGCCCGCTTGCCGGGTGTGATCGAACCGGTCAGTTCGCCGACACCGAGAATCTCGGCGGCGGAGAGGGTGATCGCCTTCACCGCCTCCTCTTCGGGCAAGCCGTAAGCGACCGCCGTTGCGGCATGGAAAGGCGTGTTCCGGCTGTCCGGCGCGCCGTCCGAGCGGAAGGCAATTTTCACCCCGGCCTCGTGCAGACGGCCAGCGTTGGCGTAACTGGCATCGAACGGATCCCACGCATGAATCGGACGGCGGATCACGCCACCCACAATCACGGGAACCTTCCTCGACTTGATCTCCTCCGCCAGTTTCCAGGCATCCGCACCGCCGGTGATCGCCGCCCGGATCTTTTCGGAATCAATGAACTGCAAGGCTTCAGCAATTTGCCGTTCCGTACCGGCTTCAATGAACACAATTTTTTCGCCCAACGCGTAGGGGATCATCGCTTCGAGGCGAAGATCCCGCTGGGTCAAGAGCGCCGCATCGGGCCTGGCTTTCGCTGCCGCGTAGGTGCGGGCCGAGGAGAACAGTTCCTTGAGTTCGCGGATGGCGGCCTCCGTCGAGTCTCCCCCAGGCCACTGAATCTGCAAGCCGGCCTCCCGTGATAAAGTCATCTCCGCCGAGGTCCAGCCGGAGAGGGCGATGATCGAATTCTGGCCGCTGACACGTCCCCCTTGCGGGCTCAATCCCGCCAGTGTGATCCCTCCCGAGCGAGCGGTGAAAATATGCTCGGAATCAGGATTCACCGCGGCGGCGGCGGCCAGATCGGGCTGAAATTGCCCAATTTCCGAGTAGTCGGAAGTGACGGCCAGTTGACTGATCTCCGTGATCCCCACGGTGGTGTTAGCATCGATCATACCGGGATAGACGCGTCGGCCTTGCAGGTCGATGCGTGGCAACGCTTCCGGAACATTGAGCGTTCCGCCAATCGCCGCGATCTTGCCATCTTGGACATGGATCATGCCCCCGGGAAGTACCGGTCCATCGACCGGATAAACTTCTGCATTGATAAGGACATAGCTCGATCCCAGTTCCACCGGCCATTCGATCATGGGCAATCGAGTCTGGGCCACGGGCCAGGCGGGAGCGGGCAAACGCTCCGAAGCCTTGGCTGCCGCTGGCGACATGACCGCAGGTTGCTTCGAACGATCGAAATACCATTCGCCACCAATAAACGCCTTCTCGCAGCGCGAGAAACCACTCATCGGATGGGTGTTGTAGATCGCCACATCGCCGAGCTTGCCGACTTCGATCGTCCCCACATGTTCATCGATCCCCAGCTCCCGCGCGGGATTCCGGGTGACGAACTGGAGGGCGGTTTCCGGCGGCACGTTGCCATTGCGGATCGACTTGGCGGCTTCGTGATTGAGGGCGTTGGGAGTGACCGGGAAGTCGCTCTTGATGACCACGTTCGCCCCGGCATGCAGCAGCATCGCCGCGTTGTAGGGAGTCGCGTCGTAGGCTTCGACCTTGTAGGCCCAGTGATCGGCGAAGGTGCTGGTGCTGGCACCATGCGCGGCGATCTCAGGCGCGATCTTGAACCCTTCCAACACATGCTGCAATGACTGAATGCGTATGCCGTGGGACTGCGTGACCCGCAGCAGCATCAGAATCTCATCCGATCGATAGCAGTGCGAGTGGATCAGAATTTCTCCCGCGAGGATCCCACCCAAGGCCTCCAGCCGCAGATCGCGCCGCGGTGGCAACGTCTTGGCCTTTTCGTCGTCTTTCAGGCGGTCGTAGGCCATCCATCGCGACCGATAATCGAGGGCTTCGACAAAGGCCCGCGTGATGGTGGCTTCTACACCCAGACGCGTGTTGGGGAAGCGTCCGTTTCTCCGCTTGACGTTTTCACCCAGAGCGAACTTCACCCCCTGACGCGAATGGGCGAAAAGATGCTCGCCCGTTCCGGCGCCGAGCTTCATTTGGACGACGGCGTCCTGCCCGCCGATGGTGTTGGCCGAGCCATGCAGCAACCGCGCCGTCGTCAGCCCGGTGGCCAGCCAGCGATACTCATCCGGGTCGTCGTTGGAGACGATGTCCTTCACCCGCACTTCGCAGGTGATCGAATTCGTGGCCTCATTCACACCACCCAGTCCACGCCCCATCATCATGTGGCTGTGGGTGTCGATGAGACCGGGAGCCACGAACTGTCCCGTGGCGTCGATGACCGTCGTCCCCGCGGGTGCCGTGAGTGCCGGGCCGATCGCGGCAATTCGGCCATTCTGAATCAGCAACGCATGATCCAGCAACGATCGGCCGGTACCGGTGAGAAGGGTGGCCCCCTTGATTAAGACATTGCCCCCCGTCGCTGGGGGCCTTCTCTTGCGGTCTTCCTTGAGTTCAACCGGCAGACTCGACTTGGCGGCGGCGACTTTCGCGTCGCTGTTCGCCTTGTCGTCGGCCGCTGCTGATGTGGTGTGCATCGGCCGAAGTGCATCCGCAGGCTTTTCAGTGGCGGGTTTGTCTCCGGCGGACTTTTCGGAATCCTCCACCACGACTTCAATCGCCTGAAGTGCGGCTTCACCCTGGGTCGAAGTGGACTCGGGTCTGCGTTCGGCGGTGAATTCCGTGGCGGCACCGAAGAGCGATTTGAGCTTGCCGGTCAAGGTGTTCCCTTTGACCTGACCCGAGAACTCCAGCGTCACATCCCGATCGCCGACGCCAATCAACACGGTCAATTCGACCTGATCCCCTTTGATGGATCCCTTGCTGATCCGACCTTCCCCCTGTTCGCTCGAAAAGCGACCGGTCAATTTGGATCCCGTCTGGACGATCGACAGTGTGGCCGACAACGGACTGTCCGCCGTCGTCCCCTTCACGCGCCAACTCCCCGCGACACTGACCGATGATCCCGTCTTGCCGGTTTCGCCTTTGCCACCTTCCGACTTGCCATCCGCATCCAGCGGCTTGGCATCGTGGGCGAACTCGAAGAGACGCCCTTCCACAACGACATACCGCACCACGCTCTTCGCGTTGGTCAGAGGGCCGTTGAGAATCGTGAAGTTGCCAATCTTTCCCGCTGCGATCGTGCCCAGCCGGGTTCCCTGCCCCAGGATTTCCGCCGGCTTCGAAGTGAGCAAGGCGATCGCCTCCGTCTCACTCAAGCCACGTTCGATCATCTTGCGAAGGGTTCCCATCACTTTTTGTGGCTGATCGGCAAAACGGCGGTTCGAAATTGCCACCGGAATACCTGCCTGGAGCAAGACTTTGGCACTATCGAGCTCGCGCTGGTATTCGGCCAATGCTGCCTCTTGCACTGCAACGGGTGGCTTTTTCCCGCGTCCCGCCAGACCGGCGGCCGGTTCCTCGACCTTGGGAGCATCGTCCGCATTGAGCGTGAGGATCACGGATGCGCCGCTGGCTTTGAGAAGCTCCAGACAATCCTGCGCGTCGCGACCGCCCCAGATCACAACTTTCAGTCCATGCTCTCCGCCGACTTGAATGGCTCGCTCGATATCGCTGGTGGTATCGGCGATGAAGATCGCGGGCCGGCCGCTCCGCTTGAGTTCAATCAGTGCCTGCCAGCCGGCGTCCGTTGCGGGGCGGGGCAAACCGGGTGTGCCACCCGCCACCAGTTTCTGGTGCTGTTCGTGCCTGATGGCATCCAGCCAGACCTGTCGAAACAGTGCCACCTGACCCATGACTGTCGAAGGATAGACGCCCGAAGGTAACGGCGAGAATTCGAACACCTGACCCGCCGTGTCTGCCAGCAACTGCTCACGCGGCGGTCGATCTCCCAGGAGGAGCAGAGCCCCCTCGCCGCTGGCGATCCGGCCGGAAGGCCAGATGGCGACTGTGGTGAAGCCCGCACCGCGCAGTTTGGAGGCGAGTGCGAAATCGCGGGGTAGGCGTGAGGCCAACTCGAACTCGGGGGTGAAGGCCGTACGCAAATCGGCTGGGAGATGAGCCAGCGCCGTCTGCTCCATTTGCGAGTCGGCGGCGGGGATCGTGGTGACATTCTGCTCCAACCCACTGGGAACACCGGCATTGATCCATCCCGGGTAGACGTGCAGGCCCTCGGCCTGAATCACGACCGCACCCTCGGCGGAAATCTCCGGCCCTCCCAACCTGGTGATCACACCATCCCGAACATGAATTCGAGAAGGCTTCGGTGGATTCTCAACAGGGTCGGATGGCGCGGCTGCTGGCTCGCCGGTGTGCAGCACCCCGCCATTGATCACCAAATCGCGAAAGGGGAGGGGGATGGCATCCGCCGCCCAGCTGTTGCGGTTAAATCCGGGCAGCAATCCGCATACGGCCAGGCAGGTCAATACGAGGAGAGGCTGAAGCATTGAGGAACGAGAAGTCGGAGAACACGGTGAGGAAACAGGCAGGTGGAACAACGATCAACCTCTGGATTTTCGTTGAGGAAGGAAATGGAGGTAAACTCTCTGTAGAACCCCCAATCCGAGCGGCTTTCTCTGACAATACGGGTGACCTCCCGGCGTTTTCCAGTCTCGAATGGCGGCGCGAAACGAAAAAGATGGATCAGCCGCAAGACTTTACGATTGACAGATTCGCGTCTGCCGATAACATCTATAGACGTGTTGTTGCTGACTTCGCACGCCGAGTCTTTCTGCGGCCACTCTTTCAGGTGATCCTCACAATTGTTGATGGCTCCCTGCTTTGCCTGTTGAGAGCCTTAGGGTCTCAGCTTGAATGTGGTTCTCCGTTTTACTGGTTTTATCACCTTGGCAAGGTGGTCTGAGTCAGTCAGAGTGGAGAGGCAAATTGGCAATCGGCATCTCACTGCCCCTTGCTTGACAAGTCGAGCAAGTGCGGTGTTGATGTCTCTCGCCGGTCTGCTCGTGTTCCGTTGAGTTCCAGTTTCGTAGGCGTGGTCTTCTCGGTGGGTTGTCCATCCTCAGAGAGTCTGGCGATGTCAGCAGTTGGGCAGTTGAGATCGAGAGTTTGCACACCTCCACGAAGGTGCCGTCCCGGACGCATGGGAGGCTCCAACCTGCTGGTGAACTTCTCCCTCCTTCCGCATGAATCCATGAAGTCATTTTCAGTGAGAGTCGCTCCTTTCGACCAGCGAATCTAAACCCGTTGATTCTCCTGAATTGAACCTCCCGGCTTTCGAGCAGTGATCAAAGTTAGTCAAATTTTCTGCGGGAATTTGACTATGTATTCGATTTGACTGGGCATTCGACCTGTGTCGCACCAGTCGACAAAACTTTCGAGGCCTTGCGGGCTGCAAAAGGGAGTGTCGACACAGCTCCGCATTGTCATTCGGCGTCCTTGGCGAAAGCCCGAAATCGAAACGCTCCTTGCAAGAGCCCAGTTCCGACTTCAGACGCTTTTTTCGGCCTGTTCTGAAGGAACTCGGTGGCGTCTCTTTGGCCTCATCGGGAAGGTTGTCGACGACAGCATTCTCTAAGAGTCAACGCGTTGGTCGCCAAACGTTTGAACAAGATGAATTCGCAGCGTAATTGATGCTCGCAAAGTCCGCGAAAGCGGCTCGTTTCCCTAGAGATCTGGATCTGAGACCACGCATGACTGAAAAACGCCCGGGGGCACGACGCCCAGTTCGCCGTCGCAGTGAAGAGACTGAATCTTCTTCCCCAGAGACTGCCCGACCGGTGATTGAAGAGGTTTTCGAGGAAATCGCCGGTCTGCGTCAGGAGCTCGACTCCGAAGCGACCCCCAAGCCGAAGCGAACGCGGACTCCCCGAGCGGCTGCCGCCGATACCGCCACGAGCAGCGATTCCTCCACGGGAACCACCCCGAGAGAAACGGCTCCGCGGCCTGTGCGTTCCACTCGCCGCAAGCCAGCATCCGCCGACATCGAACCAGCACCCGTTGCGGGAAGTGCGATGTTCTACGATCCCGTGGACGACGACGATTTTGCCCCGGCGTCCCGTCGCAAGACGAGCGCGGAAACGATGGCCGCGCCCAACGATGTCGGCAGTGACGACCGCGAACCCGCACCCCGTCGTCGGACATCCACACGCCCCGCCGCCCGTCGTGACGAAGCTTCCATCGAATCGGGTTCCAGCCCAGTTGCGGAGGCCTCTGCCGACGAACCCAAGACCACAGGCCGCAGTCGTCGTCCTGCCGCAGGCAGGTCGGCCGAGGAGGCTTCAGACTCCAGCCGCCCCCCGGCCAGAAGCTCCGGTGGCAATAACGCCCGCGGCAACGACACCAGTGATTTTGGTGCCGGGTTAGACGAGGACTTTGGTTCCTCCATCTCGACACGCGACAATTCCCGTTCGGCCCGCAGTGAAAACACGGCCGCGCGAGACAACACCTCAACACCACCCGAATCACGGGACTTTGGCCAGGAGCAGGCTTCTGCTGGTCAAGACTCCTTCAATCAAGACCGGGACAGTGCGGGAGGCGAGGGGCGTTATGCCCGCGACCGCAACCGCAGGCCACCCCGCTCCGAGAGCGGGCCGCGTTCCCGCTCGACCACCAACGAGCCATTTCCATCAGATGAGCAGCCCGCAGCGGGCGCTCGCGACTCTTTCAGCAGTGAGAATTTGAGAACAGACAATTTCCGTAGTGAAACTTTTCCAGGCACCAATTTCCCCATCACCAATGGCGGAATCTCGACCCGAGACCGCAGCTTCACCGAATCTGCGGGGGGTGATTTTTCCACTCGTTCTCCGGGCGATGGCGAACAAGGTGGTGAGGGCTTTCAGTCCGGCCGTTCCGGCGGCTTCCATGACGGGGACGACTCGGGCGATCAGAGTGAAAACGGCCGCCGCCGCCGTCGTCGCCGTCGTCGAGGCCGCGGCACCGAGGGTGGTCCGCAGGGGCCAGCTCCCGCAGCCCCGCGAGGACAATTCGTTCCGCAGAACAACAACGGCCCGCGTGGCCGCAATAATGGCCCGGGTCGTCCACAGGGTGGTGGCCAGCGACATCAGGGGGGCAACCGCCCCTATGATCAGCAGCGCCGCAGTGGTCCGCAGGGCGGGGCTCAGCATACTCAGGGAGCACCGTACTCATCCGCTCCCCGTGGACCAGAAGTGATCGAACCGACCACAGGGATTCTCGAACTCCATCCCAAGGGTTACGGCTTCCTGCGTGATCCGAAGGCCGGTTACGTTTCCCAGGAATCGGATCCCTTTGTTTCCACCACGCTCATTCAGAAGTATCTGCTGCGTGAAGGGGTGCAGATCCAGGGCGATATGATCCAAGGAAGCCGAGGCCAGGGGCCACGCCTGAAGACGGTCGACTACATCGACGGACGGACCCCCGAAGAATATGTCCAAGTCAAGTCGTTCGATGAGTTGACCCCCATCAATCCCTTCGAACAGATTCGTCTCGAAACCGGCCCCACGCCGATCACAATGCGGATCATGGATCTGTTGACGCCGATCGGAAAGGGGCAACGTGCCCTCATCGTGGCACCGCCCCGCAGCGGCAAGACAATGCTCCTGCAGGAGATCGCCGACTCGGTCAGCAAGAACCATCCCGAGATCTATCTCATCGTGCTGCTCATCGACGAGCGGCCCGAAGAAGTGACCGAGATGCGCCGCCGCGTGCGTGGCGACGTGATCGCCTCTTCGATGGATCGCGAAGTCGAAAACCATGTCCGCGTGAGCCAACTGATTTTCGAACGCGCCAAGCGTTTGACCGAAGCTGGGCGGGATGTCTTCATCCTGCTGGATTCGATCACCCGCACCGCCCGTGCATTCAACAAATGGACGGGCAACACCGGCCGCACGATGTCGGGTGGTCTCGATATCAAGGCGATGGACATTCCCAAGAAGATGTTCGGCCAGGCCCGTCGCTTCGAAGAAGGGGGCTCGCTGACGGTAGTCGGCACGGCTCTCGTCGAAACGGGGAGCAAGATGGACGACGTGATCTTCCAGGAGTTCAAGGGAACCGGCAACATGGAAATGGTGCTGAGCCGCGACTTGGCCGACCGCCGCATCTGGCCCGCAATCGATGTTTCCAAGTCGGGCACGCGACGCGAGGAGAAGATCCTCTCGCCGGAAGTCTTGGAGGGGGTGACGCTGCTTCGCCGCAGCCTGATCTCGCTCAGTTCGGTCGAGGCGATGGAGCAGATGGTTCGCATCCTGACCAAGTACAAGACCAACGAGGAGTTCCTCGCCAAGGTGCGGTCGATCCTTTAACCCACGATCTCCTGTTATTCGATGACAACGAAACAGCCCGGGCCGCATCTTGATCGATGCGGTCCGGGCTGTTTTTGTTGAATGGGCGAGTGATCTTTGCCTGAATCACCACTTGGTGAATTGTGGCGACTGCTCCGCACCCCAATTTTTGGGAGGCTGCGAGATCGGCTGGGTGCTGAAAGGGGGCTGGCCTGGTGCGGCGACGCCATGTTGGCGCTTCGCGGCCAAACGTTTGGCACGCGCCTCGGCTTCCCGCGCGGCGAGTTCATGAATCCGCAGGCGGGAGGCGGCCTGTTGCTCCTGCCACTGCTGGATGGTCAGCCAATTCGAACTCGTACGCGGTGCCCGAGAGGGCGACGCCTGAGGCAGGGACGGCCGGGGCGCGATGGATGCAGGATTTTGCGGGGGGATGGTCAGAGGTGCGACATCGGGTGCCAATTGCTGATGAGCAACCGGTTCGGCCGTGAACGATGACGGGCGGTTGGAACCTGGCATACCTCGCACCGAAGTTGGTTCCTTCTCGGCGGCTTGCGGCTTGGATTCCTCAAGAAACAGCAGCGGAAGCGGCCCGA
>PNLE01000021.1 GCA_013822855.1 Planctomyces sp. | reverse complement strand
TGGGATGATTGAACGGCCCGGTGGTCGCTGGTGACGGCGGCTGCCGGGTTGTTGTTTTGGTGTTTGTCAGTTGTCAGTTGTTGGTTGTGAAGAGCGGGTGGTGGGAGAAATGGTTTTGGCTCTTGGGAGGAGCACTGCTGGCGAGCCAGCAGTGGCACCCTGGGTGAATTTGCGTTGGTTTCGATTGAGCCATATGGAATATGACGTACAGCAAAAGTTGATAACGCGAGTTCTTGGCGTTGAACAAAACGCTGGGAATTCAGGGGTGTGGTCGCTCATTCAGTCGTTCGATCCGGGCGGTGTTGCGGCCGGTGGTCACCACATCGTTCCACATTCGCTGCGAGAGTTCGTCGAAAATCTCCGGGCGGGCGTCTTCCACGCTCAGTTCGCCAGGGCGGACTTCGGTTACTTCGATGAGGTGGATTCCGACAGGGGATTCGATGGGCGGCCCGACTTCTCCCACCTTCTGCGCATAGGCCGCCGTACTGACCGCTGCTGGCAACCGGCCGCGCCAGCCGAACCAGCCGACATCGCCCCCCTTGGTGGCCGAGGGAGACGCGCTGTGCTGGGCAATTGCGTCGGCGAAGGTCACTTCCCCGGCAGCCACACGCTGGGCGATACCGGCGATTTTCTCTCTTGTGGCGGCATCGGGCTTACCGTTTGGCCAGCGGATCACCAGTTGCCGCGCCCGCAATCGGGTGCCGTTCCAGCGTTTGGGATCGCGCGTGTACTCGGCTTGGATCGCGGCATCGGTGATCTGCGTCTTGCTGTAGACGTACCATTGCAGCGGAAGCGAGATGTCCGCCACCCAGACGGCTTCCGGCAGGCCCCAAGCTTTCACTTGCTCCGGGAGATCGTAGCCGAAGGTCTTCCACTGATCGATGAAACGGGCCTTACGATTGGCGAGATCGGCCTCCGCGACGACCACCCGCTTCTTGGATAGGAATTCGCGGATCAGTTCGCTGTCAATGAGGGTCTCGATCAGCGACGCGCGCGAACCGGACGCATCGGCTTCCGTGATGCCCCGCGAGATGCGCAGAAACTCGACCTGGGCCTCGGTGATCGGACGTCCGTTGACTCGGGCCACGACCACTGCCTGACTCGCGGCGGGTGATTCAATCACCTTCGCCTGCCGGGCGTGGGCCCATCCGAGCGGAAGTGTCGAAGCCAAGGCGCACAGCAGCAACCAGAATGAAGTCCTCATTCGCGGGGACATGCGGGATGAGCTGATGGAGCAATAGGGCATGGCGGGGCCATCAATGGAGTGGATGTTGGATCGTTCTGGGAGATCCGCCTGAAACTAACGACTGCCCGTGGATTGAGAAAGGCGTGAGCCGAGTCGAGGCGAACGGGTGATCAACCCACGTGCTGATGAAAAATAAATCCCCGCGTTCGAGAACGGGTGGGACTCAATGGCTGGCTCAACAAAGAAAAGACCCGGAAGCAGCCATCCAAGGGGGGCGATGGATGACTACTTCCGGGGCGATCGGAGCCGTGTGACGGTGTCGGGAGGCTGGAACGTGAGTCCCGGCCATTCCCGCAACCGGTCTTTTGTTCAAGAATCTGAAAAGCCATCGCGGGCATCCATGCCTGCGATGGCGATTGGCGGGATGGTCGAGTGACCGCCCCAACAAGTCGAGACTCGAAGGAGCAGAGACCTGACGATTCCGCGAAAACGTCGGAAGGAAAACCTTCCCAGCCTCTGCGGCACATCCGTGTGCGTTCGAGGCGGGCGAAACATAGGGGCGTCCTTCAAGCAGGTCAACATGGATTTGAGGAAACTTGTTGCGGCAAGAACTGCCGCACCCGAGAACCGCACATCGGCACAACGCGTAGAGCATGCCCGAGGCGAGAGTCCAGCACGCTGCGGGCATGTCAAAATTCGCGGGCTGTATGATTCACGCAGGTTCCGCCGTCCTGCCGATGGAAGCATGCAGTGGAGATTTGGCCGACTTTCGCGACATCCCTCAAGCTGCGAAGCGACGCCTCCTTGCCGGTCTCAAATCGGGTTCCGCCACCGTTAAGCCACCTTGACACTCCCGCCGAACCAGACCTACAGTCCGTCGATCAAAATTCATCGCGAATGGAGTCGCAATGACCGCTACGATCTCGCTGTCCACGGGTTCTGTTTCCTCGGTTCCGTTCATCGATCTGGTGCCGCAACACAATGCCATTTCCGAAGAGGTGATGGCGGCGGTGCAGAAGGTTTTCGCGGAACAGCGTTTCATCCTCGGTGAAGAGGTGGTGGCCCTCGAAAACGAGGTGGCCGCCTATTGCGATTCGCGTTTCGCCATCGGCTGCAATTCCGGCACCGATGCCCTGATCATCGCGCTGCAAGCCCTGGGGCTGAAGCCCGGCGATGAAGTGATCACCTCGCCCTTCTCGTTCTTCGCCACGGCCAGTTCGATCGTCCGGGCCGGTGCGACGCCGGTGTTCGTCGACATCGACGCCAAGACGTTCAACATGGATGCCCAAGCCGTCGAGGATGCGATCACTCCCCGCACCAAGGCCATCATGCCCGTCCATCTCTTCGGGCAATGCTGCGATATGGACACCCTGTGGCGGATCGCCACGAAGCATGGCCTCTCCATCGTCGAAGACGCCGCCCAGGCCATCGGGGCCGAGTATCAGGGCCGCAAGGCGGGTGTGTTGGGAAGTGTCGGCTGCTTCAGCTTCTTCCCGACCAAGAATCTCGGTGGTGCCGGCGATGGTGGCATGATGACCACCGATGATCCCGAGCTCGCCGCCCGGCTCAAGCGATTGCGGGTGCATGGCGATATCGGCCAGTACGAACACATTGAAGTCGGGATGAATAGCCGACTGGATGCCCTGCAAGCCGCCGTGCTGCGGGTCAAGCTGCGTCATCTGGAATCGTGGACGACGGCCCGTCAGAAGAACGCCAAGCGGTATGCCCAGATGCTCACGCAAGCCGGGTTGACCGATTCGTTGGTGATGCCCCACGCCGCTGGCGAAAGCCGGCATGTCTACAACCAGTACTGCGTCCGCGTGAAGGATGGTCGTCGCGACCAGATCATGCAGGATCTCCGCAGTCGCCAGGTGGGCTGCATGGTCTACTACCCCAAGCCGCTTCATCTGCAAACCTGCTTCGCACCGCTGGGCTACCAGGCCGGGCAATTTCCCGAAGCGGAAGCGGCCTGCAAGGACATCCTCGCCCTGCCGATTTATCCCGAACTGCCGACAGCCCATCAAGACCGCGTGGTCTCGGCCCTGATCGAGGCCTGCCACGGTGTCAGTGAATCCCAAGGGGTTCGCAAAGCGGCTTAGTACGGGGTCAGCTTCGATTCGAAAAGAGCGAGGTGCGCGGCGAGAGCTGGCGCACCTCGCTCTTTTGTCAGTTGTCAGTTGTCAGTTGTCAGTTGATGGTTGATGTGAGCGGGTATGGATGCCGGGCGATGCTCAATAGGGCGGGAGCAGTCGGCGGATAACGTGACAGATGACGATGGCGAGGAAGCCGAGGTTTCTCGCCAGCAGCCCTGCAAAAGGGAGCTGTTTTGGGCGGATAGGCGGAGACGACGGGCCCAGCTGTTGGGTCGACAAAACTTCAGCCAGTTGCTCACCCAGCTGGCGGATCCATTCCAGGGATTGCGGCCATTCTTTAAGTCCGTCGAGCCACTCTTGCGGAATGGCGGCCGGGCCGAGACGGGCACCGAGGATTCCCCCGACGAGAGCCGCTGTCGTGTCGGTGTCGCCACCGCATTCGATCACGGATTGAACGGCTTTCGCATAGTCGCGCGGATGACTCCAAGCAGCATGCAGCACTATCGGGAGCGTGTGGTAGACATAGCCGGAGACACCCCGCGTCCAGCCTTGAGAGATCGCGAAGTCGAGCGTTGATTGGCCAATGGCGACACTTTGAACGACTCGCCCGATGATCAATCGCAGTTCGTGATCCTCAGACAGGTGTTCCTGTTCCATGAACGCCGTCAGAAAGGCTGAGGGTAACTCTTCTTCGGATGTGGCCTCGATTGTCATGCGGGAGCACAGCGCGAGGGCGGCGGCGGAGAGTTCGGCCTTCGGATCGGTATGCGTAAGGTGTGTCGAGGCTTTCACCAATTGCCGCAGAAGGTCTCGATCGCGAACCGCCACGCCGAGGATGACACATCGCATCAAGGGGCCATTTCCGGCGGAAAAGACGCCGCTGCTCGATGGTGAAACACCCACGCACAACTTGAGGCAAGCCTTCACGGTGGCCAGCCCCAATCCCGCCGGCAAGGTGAGGAACCAGCGCCTCAGTCGATATCCCAGATCGTTCGCAAAGCGCCCGGCATCACCTTGGGAGGCGATCAACGACTGCGCCACAAGGCAGGCGTGTTCGGTATCGTCGGAGATCATTCCACGCGATCCGAGAAACCTGTACCGGGTGGGCGGCCCGAGGAGTTTCGCAGCCCGTCGCCGCGAGAGTCCTTCGTAAGGGAGGCCCAGGGCATCGCCGACGGCTGTTCCCCAAAGGCACCCGGCGATCGCATCCACCGGGGAATTCACGAGGTCGGATCCTGGGCTATTGGCGCGGGCCGCATGCCATCCTGGGTGACGGGGAATCGGATCCAGTGAACCGGATCCCAATCGAGTTTGATGTATGTTGGTATGGAATTGGTATCCCGCGTGTAGTCGGCTTGAATCCTCCATCCGTATGGAAAGCACTTCCATGGAAGCCCTTGCCAAACGGTAACTTTAGATACGGGCCTTTTGAAAAGGTTTTCTGGGAACTGATGGAACTGAGCCAAGGTACAAAAGGCCCGCGTGGTAACTTCAAGTGTGATTCCCGTCACCTCCAATCGCCACTGATCCTCAACCTCTTCGGAATCGTCGTCACCGAGGCCAAAACCATTCCAATTCACAAAGCGATCCCAATCGGGACTGGCCAATCGCTCCCATTCCTCGAAACCCGCTTGAGTGAGCGTATAGGAGTTGTTGTTTCGAAAGATCGGGCACTCAGTTTCCCTTGGGATGCGAAGCTGTCGAGTCAGCTCCGCCTCGGAGGGGATCTCCTGCTCAAAACTCACCAGTCTGGCTTCGGCCAGTCCCCAGAGTTCTTCGGTCAACTCACGCCAGGAAGTCATCCCGTGCGGCCGAAGGTTTAAGTCGAAGACATGGCCGGGTTTTGCGCCATCCGTCAAAAGGGGAAAAGGGAGCCACCCGCCGAAGCTCGCAATCAAGCTGCTGGTGATCGGGGCTTCGAGAAGCCACTGCCGCGCCGAAGAATGGATCGACATGGAACACGCGAGGTCGATGATCGACCTGTGAAAGACGGTATGCGAAAGTCAGCGGAAGTGCCGGTTTGAATCGGGCCAGCCAAGTCATCGCTGGTCGTGCATCATTCCTGATACATCGACGAAGCTATTCTTTTCGAGGCTCCGCAGCGAGTGCCGGGCGGGGTTTGGCGGCGAAGATACGTTCGAGGTACTGCTTGGTCACGTCGTCCGGGATCACGCCGTCGGCGGGGATGAACTCGAACGTTTGATCGTCGAGCGGTTCATCAAGCATCACGTTCTCGAACTCCATCGAGAGGATGGGCCGCAGCCCTGTTTCTTCCCCCGGCTTTAGCCCCTGGACCCGTTTGAGATACAGCAGCCGGGTGGGGAAGAGCGTGTCGGCGGCGTAGGTGATACGGATCACATCCGGGAAGTAGGCCATGTCGCCGGTCGGCTTCTGGGCAAACCACTTCTTGGGAAAATCGGGCTTCCACTCCCCCTGCACACGGTAGACCGGCCCGTCGTCGGTCGACTCGGGCTTCATGGCGGTGAACTGCATACAGCGTTGAATCGAGGCCATGATCCCCGGCAGTCCGCCCAGTCCCAACTCGGAGAGCATGAGCGTCTCCGCCGTCCCGCCGCTGGCCCCGGCGTTGAGGATCTGCCGCACATCCCGACGGGTGTAGCGTTTCATGTCATCGATGACCGTGCGGCTCCATAGCGTCTCGCCATCGCAGACTTCCAACAACTCCCCCGCGACGCCGGATTTGAGTTTGAGGGTCGTGGAGAGCCGCAGCTTCAATCCTTCGGCTTCGTAGCGTCCGGTGGCGACCATGGTTTGCTCGCCGAACTGGACGAGGGTCTTCACATCCGCCTGGATCGACTTTCGCCGGGCCAGCCGCACCTGGGCTTCCTGCACGAGTGCGAGGATCCGCGGTGAAGGGGCTGCGGGAGCGGAATCTGGCGTTGTCGCAGCCGCCGCAGTTGGAGGAGTGGTTTGAGAGGTGCCTCGGAGGCTCGGGGAAACTCCCGCACTCTTTGCCGATGGCGGATTCGTGCCAGCGAGATCACTGGAGGGAAGTTTTGCCGGTGTTTCCTGCGAGCTGAGACTCACACGGCCGGCACCTGTGGGACTGGAATCAGTGGTATGCAGCGCTGTCGCGACCCCCGTGTCGCCAATCGCAACATCCTTTGAATTGGTGAGTTGCGCCGCGAAGACGACCTTTCGCAACTGGGGTGTCAGGCCCACGACCAGTCCGGCCAGCAGCACCAGCAGCAGACCATGCAGAGGTTGGAAGCTGAAAACGGATGGTGTCCGTTTCTGCGTGTTCCTCCGAGGTGATGGACTTTGCTGGTTATGCATTTCGTTCCCAAGTTGACGGATTTTCCAAAGCTACAGGCCGCCGACTTCCGAAAAGAGGTGTGTCAAGTGCTTTTGCGCGAGGTCTCCCGCAGACGACCCCGCTCGTGCTTCACCCCTGGTGATTCACGGGATGAGGATCGTATGCGAACGAGGCTTCGAGGTGAACGGGAAGTTCATCCCCGGCGATCGCACCAAGCGTCACGGTTCGGACACGAGGTCTGTCCAGGTTGGCAGCCCGGCGTCCCCAAGCGGTGCAGAGGATAGCAAAGAGGGGTCGCGATGAAGTTTTACTTCCTGGCATTGGGGACAGTCGTCGTCGTGTGCGTCGGCTGTGCCATGGACGGACAGCAGCACATGAACAAGGGCGAGTATCATGCTCCGCCCGCCGCCATGATGGCGCGGCCCGGACCCATGGTCGATGGACCGGGGCCTGGTGTCATGCCCGCTCTCCCGGTTTCCATGAATGGCGGACAAATGATGGGCGGCCCCGGAATGGGTATGCCCGGCATGGGAGGGGCACCTTTCTGTCCTCCCGGTATGGGCCCTGGCATGGGGATGGGAATGCTGCCACCCGGCATTCCGACCACCACACAGGTGCGGTTTGTCGGTCCCGATGGCATGCATGTCGGCTGGCAGATTCCTGATGGATATGCCGAGAACCAGCTGGTGGCTCCCGCCCGTTTCAACTTCCTGCAAGCGGCCACCTACCGCCTGAAGTTGACGAACGTGCCAGGACGTGCCGGCCTGAATCTTTACCCGACACTCCAGATCTACCCCAGCCATCCGAACACGGTCGGCTACCTTTCGCACAACAGCGTGCCACTGCAGATCACGGTCGAAGACCTTGATCAGGTTGAGAGCAACAACTTCGTCACCAAGGTGATCTACCTGCCCGATGCCAAGTACCAGGAACTCGCCATCGCCAACGTCGAAACACTCGTCTCGACACGGCTTGATCCAGGTGTCGATCCTGTCCAGGAAGCCGACAAGCGGGGCACGATCATGGCGATCCTTCGCCTCGGCAACATGGATCTCGAAATGCCAGGTGCCCCGGGTGCTCCCGGTGCCACGGTGGGTGGTCCGAACGGTAGCGTGAATCAAGTGGCCTACAACGCGGTTGATGGAGACAAGGGTCAGCATGTCCCGCCGATGCCCATCGGCACCATGCCCGGCTACGGTCCCGGTGTTCCCGATGCGATGATGATGGCCGGTTACGGTCTGCCAGGTCAGCCAGCCGGAAGTCCTTATGTCAGCGGTGTCGGAATGCCCGCCTGGGGCATGCCCATCACCGGCACGCCGATCGGTCTCGCCGGCCCCCCCCACCTGCCTTACGGTGGTCCAGCCAGCCTCAAGAGCCACACGATGCGTAACCGCACCAAGATGGACATCCCCGATCCAGTCGACCACATGCTGATCGATGTCGAACATGCTCCGGGCCTCAGCCTGCCCAAGCCGGTTCGGTATATCGAATACAAGGAAACTCATCCCTCCTACTCGCCGGGTGAACTCAGCAACCCCGCCTGGAACTCTCCAGCCGGCGGTGGCAGCGTGGGGCCTGACGGTGCCTACTGCCCACCAGGCATGCAGCGATAAGTTTCCAAAGAATTGCCCAGCCCCAGAGAACTCACCCCAGAGAACTCTCTGGGGCTGTGGCATTGACGAACAACCCGCAGAGAGTTCGTGCAGCAGTCCATTTCCCGTCTTTCCCGCTTCGCATTTTCAACTCCTCGCAGAGAGTTCCTCCCCATGCGATGCCATGCCCCCCAGGCATTCTCCCCCGTCTCCGGTCACGTCTCCCTTGGCGGACTCAGCTTGCTGATCGTCTGCTGCCTGAACGCACCGGCCCTGGCCCAGCAATATCCCACCACGGGTGGACGCCACTTTCCATTGAATCACATGACGGCTCCCGGAACGGCCGCCGCCTGGGCGACCGCTGTTGGGAAAGCTCATCCCGCCTACTTCCAACCCGTGCGGGTGACGCTGCCGAGCACAGGGCAAGTCGAGTTCTTCGATGGGGCCCCCAACCGCGCAGTCGCTGTTCCCGCTCCAGGCCAAGCCTCGCTCCTCGTCGGGCAAACCTATCGCGTTCGTCTGACGGGACTTCCCGAGTTTCCCAACCAAGAGTTCTACCCTTCGATCGAACTGATCGACCGGCTCCATCCACCGGAAGGTCTCGCCGACCGCTTCCCTGTGGAAGTCCAGTTCAGCGAGGAAGACTTCGAATTCGCAGCGCAGGGCCGACTCGTTACCAAGGTCGTCTATCTGGAACAACCCGATCGCATCCCGCTGGCGGTGCTCGACGCCGACTTGCGGGAGACCGACGTTCCGCCGCATCAGAACGCACTGGCCGAGGCCGATCTGCTGGGTCGTCCCGTGGCGATCATCCGCCTGGGCGGTCGCACACCGGATCCCCACAACCCGTACGATCCCTCGTTCTTCGGCCCCTGCCCGCCGGTTCAATGGCCCGCCAACAAGCCTGCGGAAATCAAGCCAGCCGAGCCGGTGACGAACGACGTTCCCCAGGCCCGGTTCTCACCGGCGGCGCCCGCCATCAAACCTGTCTCGAAGGTCACCGTTGAGGCTCTCTTCCAGCCGTGATTTGTTTCACCGGGTTTCAGCTCTTCCGAATTGCCTCTGCTTCCTGAATGAGGTCGCTCCGATGACTCGAATCATCTCCACAGCCGCAAACATTCAGCGTCTGGCCCTTTGCGGGTTGCTGCTGGGTGGCGTGTCGCTTTCCGGTTGCACGACCCAGCGGGCCGTGACGGCCATGCGGCAGATCTCCGAGCCTCCCGCGTACCTCATTCTCGTCAACGAAGAGCTAACCGTTCGTGGTCAAGCTCCCGATTTCCCAGCCGATGGAACAGCACCCGCAGCGCAAGCGGGCGGTCGCGTTCGTCTGGGCTCGGGCAGTCGTTCAGCCAGCCAGGCCATCCAACCAGCCGCCTACTCGCCGGAAGTCACCGCTCTTCCCACCGGTATGAAGATTGAAGTCTGCCCGCCGGATCGCCGGATTGTCGCGGGCTGTCCCGATCCCGCCGTTTGCCCCCATCCCTTCGCGCAGGGCTTCACGATCGCCGAATGCTACTCGATGGAATGCCGCAAGAACTTTCCCGATGAGTACATCTGCGACGGCGGCGACCGCGGCCTCCCCATTCACTACGACTCGATCGGACTTCGCGGCCTGGAAACGGAAGACACCGTCGCCGAGTTCGTCGACCACACCGGCAAGGAACGCGTGAAACCGTCGAGCCGTGTCTGCGTCTATGCCCCGCGATTCGCCGCTGTCCGATCCGTCAGTGTTCCCGCCGTGGGTGAAGCCGTCAGCGAGCTGGCGAACGTCGCGGGTTCTTCGGGCAATCGCAGTGTCCGGGCTCAAACGAAAATCGACCAATCGGCCCAGCAGACGCCGACGGGCGGCCTACGGATGCGGTCGCGTTCGAGCGGCCTCGAATCGACCTCCGGCCAGAGCGACTTCGCGCAGATCACACGACTGGCGGCCCACGAAAAGCTGATCAACGCCTTCCAGGACATCGGCTTCTTCCGCACGGGCATGATCGATGTGCGGGATCTGGCCGTCATTCAGGAAGGGATCCAGGCTTCCATGGCGTGGAGCCGCGAGCAGTCCCCGATCATTGCCGCCAAGTTGGAAGTGCCCATCGAAGGCCGGAGCGACGTCCATGCCGCGGTGATCACCCTCATCGACGACGCCAAGAATGCGGCTCCCGGTGAACTGCGGGTGGTGAAGCTGGCCGACAAGCAGGAAGCCATCAGCGGCGACATCGTCGAGTTCGTCATCCGGTTCGACAACATCGGCCCGAACTCGGTGTCGGGTGTCCGCCTGATCGACAACCTGACTCCCCGTCTGGCCTATGTGCCCGACAGTGCCACCTGCACCTTGCCGGGGCAGCTCATCGTGACACCCAACGGCCTGGGTAGCGAGATCCTCATCTGGGAACTCGATGCACCCCTGGAAGCGAAGACTGGCGGTGTGATCACCTTCAAGACCCGCGTGCGGTAGTGGGTGCGAGTCGAACCTCACCGTGGCTTCTTGCAGGACAAACTCTCCGCATCAACCAATCGTCCCTGTGGCGTCGTAGTCGATGAGATCGCCGCGCGGGAAGCCCATGCGGAGGGCGTTGAGCACGGCAGCCACATCGATCACTTCTTGCAGCACGGCCCCCAGCACCGGGGGCAGATAGCCGGCAGCGGCAAAGCCCATCCCCGCCAGACTCAGCACGATCCCGCCGACGGCACTCTGCAGGGCGATCGAACGCAACCTGCGGCTGATGTGCAGAAACTCGTCAACGCGTTTGAGGTTCCCATCCAGCACCACCGCCCCGGCGGCTTCGGCGGTCACATCGCTCCCGCGACCGAACGCGAGTCCCACTGTGGCTTCCAGTAGCGCGGGGGCGTCGTTGATTCCGTCTCCCACGTACAAGGTTCTCGCCTGTTGGGTTTCTTTCCGAACAATGGCGACTTTCTGTTCGGGCGTTTGATCGGCGTAGATTTCGGTGATCCCCACCGATTCGGCGAGATACTTCACTTCGCTCTCGCGGTCGCCGGAAACAATCATCACCCGCTGGAAGCCGTGACGTGTCCGCAGATGATCGATGAACCGCTTGCCGTCGTCCCGAGGCCGATCACGGAAGCTGGTCACCCCTGCGAGCCGTCCATCGACCAAGATGATGCACTCCAGCCCTCCCTGGGTGGGCGGCAAATTCTCGGCCAATTCGGGCTGGTTCCGTAGCAGCTTCGATCGGCCGGTGATCGCCACCTGCCGGCCCTGCACGACTCCTGTCAGCCCCTGCCCTGGCAGCTCCGCCACATTCGCCACTTCCAGTAGTGGTAGCTTGGCCGCTTGGATCGCTTCGAGAAACGGCGTGGCCAGGGGATGACGCGAGTATTGCTCCAACGTTGCCGAGAGCTGAAGGACTTCGTTCCGTTCAAAACCTGGTAGGGGCAATAATTCCACCATCGCGGGACGGCCGTAGGTGAGAGTTCCCGTTTTGTCGAAGATTCCCACCCGGCACTCCGTCACCGTCTCGAGGACGGCCGGATCCTTGATGACAATCCCCTTGCGGGCGGAGAGCGAAACCGCACCGATGATCGCCACGGGAATGGCGATCAGCAGCGGGCAAGGCGTGGCGACCACCAACACCGCCAGAAAGCGGACGGCTTCCCCGCTGATCGCCCACGCGGCGATGCCAATCAGCACCGCCAGCGGCGTGTACCACGCCCCCAGTTGATCTCCCAGGCGGCGCAGGCGTGGCCTCCGCTGCTCGGAGACGCGCATGACCTCCATGATCTTCGCGTGCCGGGAATCGCTGGCCGGCTTGTCAACGCGAATCGTCAGGGCCGACTCCCCGTTGATGGCCCCGGACAGGACATTCGCCCCCACGGCTTTGGGAAGCAGGTAAGGCTCGCCAGTGAGGAACGATTCATCCATCGTCCCCTTCCCTTCGGTGACCGTGCCATCGGTGGGGCAGGTTTCATGCGGGAAGATCACCAGCGAATCGCCGATCGCGACCTGTTCGAGTGCCACATCCGCCAACTGACCTCCCACGGAGCGATGGGCGACGGTCGGCATCCGTTTGGCCAACGCATTCAGTGCTGATGATGCCCTCCGCACAGCATACGCCTCCAGCGCCTCACCGCCGGAAAGCATCAGCACGACGAGCGTCCCCGCGAGGTACTCCCCCAGCAGGATCGAAGTGACGATCGAAATCCCCGCCAGCAGATCGGAACCAAATTCCCCGCGAAACAGGTTTCCCAATAGGCCCACAACGAGGTAGCCACCGCCGAAGAGCAGAGCCGTCAAGAGGGGAAGTTCCGCAGCGCGAACGTCGCGAAAGACCACCGGGTTTCCAGAAGCGAAGGCGATCACTCCCGCGAGGATCATGGCCACGATGGCCAGCCCGGCGACCGAAGTCTGGATCCTCCCTTCGGTCAACCAGGGAGGTGCCGCCATCAACTTCGGATCGCAGGCGTGGAGGCTCATGGAGTCACCGACTTGGCACAGCGGAAGCCGACATGGGACATCCCCGTATCGGGACTGCACCCGTGACGGGCGCTGGGGCGATACCGCGAGCAATAGCTGTCGTTGCACAAAAATGAGCCACCCCGCTGACTGCGAAGCTGCTGGTAAGGCTGTGTGGGATCGTGGCTCCGCTCCGGCCCCTGGGGGTTCGGGGTCACCGCCAATTTCGGACGTTTCGCATACAGCTCCCGGTCGTACCAATCCTGGCACCACTCCCAGACATTGCCCGAGGTGTCGTAGAGGCCGAAGCCGTTCGGCGGATAAGACTTCACCGGGGCCGTTCGCAGATGACCATCCGCCAGCGTGTTCTTGTGCGGGAACTGGCCGTTCCACAGGTTCGCCTGGGGAGAGGTTTCACTCGGCGGGGCATCCCCCCACACGAACTGTTTTCCATCCAGTCCCCCTCGCGACGCACGTTCCCATTCGGCTTCGGTGGGAAGTCGTTTGCCAGCCCATTTTGCGAACGCGGCCGCATCATCCCACGAGACATGCACCACCGGGTGATCGAGCCGATCATCGATGTTCGATCCCGGTCCTTCGGGACGCTTCCAATCGGCGCCGGGTGTCCAGACCCACCATTGGGCTACATTATCCAGGGGGACCGCATGCTCGGGAGGTGTGAAGACCAATGACCCTGGCACCAGCACTTCGGCGGGTGGTGCGGGCGTTCCCGGTGGAGAATTGGCCAGGATTTCCTCGACCGTGGGGGCTTTCTCCGCCGTTGTCACATAATTCGTCGCCTGGATGAACTCCGCGAATTGCCGGTTCGTCACTTCGTGCTCGTCGAGCCAGAAGCCATCGACGAAGACCTGGTGTGGCGGCTTCTCATCACTCCAGCTGAGTGCGTCATTCGATCCCATCCGGAATTCACCACCGGGAATCCAGACCATGCCCGTCGGTGTCACGGCTCCCGCTGGCGGTCCTGACAGCATCACGCCGCTCGCGCTGGTGCCACCGGTTTTCATCCAGCCGACCATCCGGCTGAAAGCGATGCCGGTCCCCAGACCGACAGCTGCGAGCAGCACCAGAGTGATCCATCGAACTCCGTTCGAGGGCCCTGGAGAGTTCTGGGAGACAGATGAGTGAAGATTGTTTGCAGACGGTTTCGACATATCGCTTCCACTCGGCAATTGATGGCATCGTCGACGTTTTGTTCGTACGGAAAGAGGCCGGAGATGCGGAAGTCGCCTGCCGTTCACCAGGATTCAAGAGTATAACATGGAGCTGCGCCCCGAGGGGTCATTGAGAGCCGCTCACGCCTTGACCGACAGGCCTGCATCCACCATGACGCAAGTTTCCCGACAAGCTTTTCCACTCAACGCTGCGATTTTCCTGACTATCTTTTTAGCCCACGGCGCAGTCACTCTGGGCGACGATCGTTCCACTGGAGAACTGGTGGCTGACGCGCAGGGATATCAGCGCGATGTGGCTCCCTTCCTGAAGACCTATTGCGGCGACTGCCATCTGAGCCCCAAGCCCGAAGGGGAGTTCAGCGTCGAAGCCAGCCAGCTGAGAAACGCGTTCACCGACCCCGTGGCGAAGAGTCGCTGGCGCGAGGTGGTCAATGTCCTCAACTCCCACGAAATGCCTCCGAAGGAGAGCCCGCAACCCTCACCGGCGGAGGTCGCGAAGATCGTCGATTGGATCACGGCTCAAGCCGTGCGGGCCGAGCAGGTTTCGCGGGAGCAGACCAATGTCATCCGCCGCATGACCCGCGACGAGTACCGCCGCACCATCCGTGATCTGACGGGAATCGACTTCGATGTTTCGGGCTTTCCCGAAGATCCCGCCTCGGGCGGATTCGACAACAACGGCAGTGCCCTGACGATCTCTCCCCTGCATATCGAACTCTATCTTGCGGCAGCGCGGCAGATTCTGGATCGCGCGCTGGTCGAAGGCGAGCAGCCCGCCACCATCGCCTGGAAGTTCGACCCACAAGTCGGCCCCGCCGATCGCACCCGCCTGCGGCTCGATGCCAAAAACAACCCCATCGTCAACGGCGGCAACAATCGGCAGGAAGGGGACTGGGTCGTCGTTCATCACAATTCATGGGACAAGGGGGTCGGTGCCCGCGACTTCCGCGTGCCGACGGCGGGTCTGTACCGGATCCGTGCCCGGGTCGCCGGGACGCGTCCCACGCGTGAAGATGTCGTGGAGTCTGCACGGGCGGCGTTGACCAAGCGGCGCGACGAACAAATGGCCCAGAATCCCAAGGGAAAAAGGTATCACGACGAACAATTCGAGCGAGATCTCCAGCACTTTCAATCCGCCCGCATTTATGATTACGGGCCGGTGCGGGCCAAGCTGAACGTTCAACTGGGATCGCAGCCCCGCACCATCGCGGAGTTCGATATCGAAGGGACGAGGGATCAGCCACAGATCGTGGAATTCACCACCCGCATGACGACGGAATCGGCCGGGATCGGCTTTGAATACGCCTATTCGATCCCCAAGGAACTCGAAAATTTCTGGATGCAGTCGGGCGACAAATTCGCCCGACCCGAGCTGATGATCGACTGGTTCGAGATCGAGGGCCCCCTCCATGAAAGCTGGCCGCCGCCGAGCCATCGTTTGATCGTCGGCCCCGAGAACCCGGCCCCCACCGAAGAGATGACCGCCGTCCGTGAACTCCTGACCCGTTTCCTGCGGCGGGCCTACAGGCGGCCACCCACCACCGAAGAAATCCAGACCAAGGTCTCACAGTTCAAGGCTGCCCGGGTCTCGCAATCTTTTGTGGAAGCTCTCAAACAGCCGCTGACATCGATCCTCACTTCGCCCCATTTCCTCTACTTCGTCGAGCCACCGGCTCAAAGTCCGGCGGTGGCCCTCGATGACCATCAACTCGCCACCCGGCTCTCCTACTGGCTCTGGTCGAGCATGCCCGATGATGAGCTTTTCTCATTGGCCGATGCCCGCCAACTCTCCCAACCCACCGTGCTCCAAAGCCAGGTACGGCGGATGCTCAAAGATCCCCGGAGCGAGGCTTTTGTCAGGAATTTCGCCGGGCAATGGCTGGGTCTGCGGCAGGTGGGAGCCAATCCTCCGGCCCAGGATCTCTACCCGGATTACGACCGTCATCTCGAAGTCTCGATGGTCGGCGAATCGCTCGCCTATTTCCAGGAGTTCCTCGATCACGACCTCGATGTCCGCCGAATGATCGACTCCGATTTTGTCGTCGTCAACGAGCGGTTGGCCCGCTTCTACGGCATCGACGGTGTTCGCGGCGATCACTTCCGGAAAGTTCCTGTCAGTGACGAGATGCCGCGGGGGGGCATTGTCACCCAAGCCTCCATCCTCACCATCACCTCCAATGGAACGCGAACATCGCCGGTCAAGCGGGGAACGTGGATTCTCAAGACGCTCCTCGGAACCGATCCCGGCCTGCCCGTCGCGAATGCCGGTGAAATTGCTCCGAAAGTGCCGGGGATCGACAAGGCGACAGTTCGCCAGCGATTGGAGATTCACCGCGAATTGCCCCAATGCGCCCGCTGCCACGACAAGATCGATCCGCTCGGCTTCGCACTGGAAAATTACAATGCTGCCGGTGCCTGGCGGGAACGTGAAGGCTTCGGCTATCAAGGTCGAGTCCAGCGGAACGACCCGCTAATCGATGCCTCGTCACAGATGCCCGATGGCACGAAGCTCACTGGTGTCTCGGGACTGCAAAAGTCGCTCTTGGCTCGGGATCATCTGTTCGTCGACGCCTTGGCGAACCGGATGTTGACCTACGCGCTGGGCCGTGAGTTGGGTTTGTCCGACACGGCCACCGTCCGGCAGGTCTCCCGGGCGGCGGGTGAGCAGGGACACACACTCCGCGCGATGATCGAAACGATCGCTGGGCATGACGCGTTCTTGAAGAAATAGATTTGCACCACATTCAACCCGATCACATTTGCGACTCTTTCAGGTCAGCGAATTCCTCGATGTCGATCGACTCCGGTCTCGAACAGCGTCAGTACTCCACGCGAACGCGGTGGCTGTCGTACGCATCCCTGCTATTTGCGATGTTGATCCTGTTGTGGTCCTGTCATGAGGTGCAACAGTCGACCAGCGTGACCTTCGATGAGACTTTCTATCTCAATTGCGGACTGCGTAGCGTCGCCAGCGGCATGGTGGATCCGATGCTTCCCGCCGAAGGGGTCGCTCCACTCCCGGTCATCCTGACCTACGTGCCGGGACTCATTTTCCAGCCTCACGACTACCGCCCCGAAGTCTGGTACGGTCAGCCCACTGACAAAGACCTCATTCACTGGCCGAGGCGACTCAATACTATTCTTATCGGTTGGCCGCTGCTGGTCTTGGTTTTCGCCTGGCTGTTCCGTGAACGTGGTCCGTGGATCGCCTCGTGCGGTGTGTTGCTGACTGCGTTGTCACCGACGATCAACGCCCATGCTGCCCTTGCGACGACCGATGTGGGATTCGCGGTGTTTGCTCTGCTGGCCATTTTCTCCCTGGCACACTACCTCAAGTCTCCCACCTGGGGGCGTTTCCTCATTCTTGCGGTGGCGGTCTCGGCGTGTCTCTCGGCGAAGTATTCCGGCGTATTCATCCTCCCCGTGATCGGCCTGATGTTCTTCCAGCAGTCGATTCAACGACGTCCTGAGTCCACCACCGAATCCCTGGAATCAACTTCGGTCGTGAGGCAGGAGACATTGTTCTCGCAATGCCTACGGGGGTTGAAAGGTTCCATCCCCAGATACCTACTTCTGCTGGCGATCATTCTCCCTCTCTGGTGGGCCATGCACGGGTTCACCTTCAGCGGGCCGCTGAAAAACGTCCCACTGGCCGAGACGCCCAATGACTCCCCCTGGGTCGAGATACTTGGTCGTGGGCCATGGGCCGACTGGTTCATGGATCAGGCCCATCGCCACTGGAAGAGGCCATCACCGGTCGGCGGCGTGCTCTTTCAATATCTGCACAACAAGGGCGGACATTTCAGCTTCCTGATGGGCCGGACATCCCTTACGGGATGGAGGATCTATTTCCCCTGCACCCTCGCCTTCAAGAGCACTCCTGCCGAACTCATTCTGGGCCTGGGACTGGTACTCTTTTCACTTGCGGCATTGCGTCACCCGGTCAGGGCGTGGAAAAATGCGGGCGTTGATCGTCAGTGCCTGATGCTGTCGCTGTTCGTTATTTGCGGGTTGCTGCTATCAGCGCGGATCAATATCGGACACCGCTACATCCTGATCCTCTACCCCATTCTCCTTTTACTCGGCCTCGATGCCTACGGCCGAATAGCTGAATCACTGTGGAAGCGGGGTGTTCATTTCACCCTGTTGGCAATTCCCCTCGTACTGCTCATCGGCAGCCAACTCTATAGTCACGAGGCGATCCGCCCTCATTATCTATCCTACTTCAACCAGCTCAGTGGCGGGCCGAAAAATGGTTGGAAGCTGCTGGTCGATTCCAACATTGACTGGGGGCAGGATCTCCCCGCCCTTCGTGGAGAACTGGAACGACTCAAGCCCGCCAAACCGGCGATCCAATACTTCGGAACAGCCATCCCCTCGGCTTATGGAGTTCCCGGCGACCTGACGACAGCCCTGACATCCGCCCCCGAGGACTACGACCTGCTGGCGATTTCTGTCACACACTTGCAGGGACTGTATCTTCCCGGAAACGACCCTTATTGGGCCTTCCGCGAATGGGAACCCGACGGGCGCATCGGCTACTCGATCTTCCTCTACCGCTTGGATACGCCTGAACGAAAAGCCGCTTTCCGGAAGGCCATCAACGTCATGAACACCGCCCGCCAGCGATCGAAATGAGCCCTTGTGGCTCTTCAGTCGAGGTGCAGGATGCTGTTGAGCGTCACGAGTTCGGGCTTGCCAGCCGTCCATTCGATCACATTGATGCAGCAGTTGGCCTGCTTGACCTGACGAGCGGTCTTGAGGGGCAATCCCAACAGCGGTGTGACCACGACGCGATTGAGCATGTTGTGCGCGACGACGACGATGGCCTCGCCTCGATGCTTCTCCGCCAGACTGGAGAGGACGGGCATCGCGCGGTTGAGGACATCGGTGTACGATTCGCCCCCGGGATGCGGATTGGTGGCCGGATCGGCGAAGAAGGCGTCGTGGGCCGCCGCGTCCTTCGTGCGGATCGTCTCCCAGTCCATTCCTTCCCAGCGTCCCACGCTGCACTCGCGCAATTGTTCGTCGGTCGCCACGGCGAGTCGATGCCGCTCCGCCACGATTTGTGCCGTTTGCCTCGCCCGCAACAGGGGGCTGGCATAAACCGCACGGAGGGGAAAGTTCTGGAGTGCCCCCGCCAACGAACTCGCCTGGGCCTCACCGATGGGTGTGAGTGGCCCATTCATTTCGCATCCTTGGAGAATGTAAGGCCGCATCTCGTTGGCCGCCGTGGCACCGTGACGGCACAGAAACATCCGGCAAACTTCAGCTGGCGGATCCTTCCGCATGCGGCGTCCTTTCAGGTAGCGGGTGAACGGGAACGGGGGCTCAACTTGATCATGGCTGATGGATCATTCTTGGACGATTTGCGAATTTGAGACTGTAGCGTCGGCTGCGGCAATCTTCATCGCCAACAGAAATCTTCCCCGATGGCTTGCCTCCCGGTTGCTTGATACTCGTTGGTAGCGAAGCAGACCGCGCATCGCAAACCGCTGCCGGAGCGTGGTTTGCAGTCTTTAGGGCAAACCTGGTTTTGCGGGCCACAATCGCTTCCGGCGGGGAACTCTGGCTTCTCCCGGGCGATGGTTTTCGGGTAGACTCCCCACGCAGCGGTTGGATGGGGCGTAGAAGAATTGTCGCCGAGGGCGATGGTCGATCAACGCCCTTGAGCGTTTTCCTGCGAGTGAAGTTTCTCCCGAGATTCGAGGCGTGAATGGCTGTCATGGCATGGGGATCGTGGTTCGGCAAACCCGCCGCTCAAGGTGCCGCCTCCTCGGCCGATCCGACATCATCAGCAAAGACGTCTTCCGGCAAGGCAGCACGTTCGGGGAACGATACCCGCGAAGTGATTGAATCGATCGCCTTCGCGTTCATTCTCGCGTTCATCCTCCGAACGTTTCTGGCCGAAGCCTTTGTGATCCCCACTGGCTCCATGGCCCCCACGCTCTACGGGCGTTGCAAGGAGGTCACCTGTTCGCAGTGCAAGCATCGGTTTGCGATCGGTGCCAGCGACGAACTGGATCGCGCCAGCGGTCGACTGGAAATGCGCATCGAGACCGCGACCTGCCCCAACTGCCGGTTCGAGAACGACATCAAGGATCGCCCGGTCTTCAATGGCGACCGCATCCTCGTCAACAAATGGACCTACGAACTCGGTAACCCCAGTCGTTGGGATGTGGTCGTCTTCAAGTTCCCCGAGGAACCCGAGACGAACTACATCAAGCGGCTGGTCGGTTTGCCGGGGGAAATGCTGCGGGTCTGGCGGGGCGATGTCTACGTCCGGCCCGGCTCTGAAGGTGAATACAAGATCGCCCGAAAGGACGATCCCGACAAGCAGCGGGCGATCCAACAACCGGTCTACGACGACACCGAAGCCCCCCGCGTCCTGCTCGATGCCGGGTGGCCGGAACGTTGGCAGAGCGTCGATCCACCGGCGGGCGACATTTCACCCGCCGATTGGAAGGAAGATCCCGCCGGTTGGTCGGCGGACAGGTCGGCCCGCAGCTTCAAGCTGAGCGGAGCCGCTGCTGGTGAGGGGAAGTGGCTGCGATACCGCCATTACGTCCCCTCCGCCGAGGCCTGGTTCCAGGCGGTCGCCGGCAATCCGATGATCTTCCCCCCGAAGGCGGAACTCATCGCCGATTTCTGCGCCTACAACCATTATGCCCCCAATGGCGGTCAGCGGGATCTCCCCGATCCATTCTGGGTGGGCGACATTTCGGTCGAGGGTCGATTCCGGTTGGGGCCGGTCAAGGATGGAGCCGCCGACGGACAGGTCGTGATCGAACTCACCCGGGGAGTGAGGGTCTATCAATGTGTGATTCAGCCGGACGGTTTCCTCTCGCTGCGGATGTCCGATGAACTGGCGGGTGATGAAGAATTCCGGAATATCGCTCGCAGCAAATCGGCTGTGAATACCGCCGGTTCTTTCACCTTGCAGTTCGCCAATGTCGATCAGCGGTTGTGTGTCTGGGTGAATGGACGGTTGGTTGAATTCGATAGCGAAACGACCTACGCGCCACCCGCCCTCTACGGCCCTCAGCCACGGGATCTTTCCCCCGTCGGCATCTATGCCAAGGGCCGGGAAGTTGATGTTCAGGAACTGCGGATCTTTCGCGACATCTACTATCGGGCGGATCGCGATTCGAGCGACGGCCTCGCCTATCCGGATCCCGTCACTTCCACCGACGAATACTCGCGTTACAACCTCGGCAAACTGGCCGCCCTCTTGAGCGATCCGATCGCCTGGGGTGCCGAATACGAGGCCCATGCCTTCGCGGCCGAGTTCCCGCCCCTGGGTGACGATGAATACTTCATGATGGGTGACAACTCACCCCGCAGCCAGGACGCCCGGCAGTGGTCGAACACCCGGGGGGCCGATCGACGGCATGCCGTCCCGAGATCGGCGCTCGTTGGCAAGGCATTCAGCATTTTCTGGCCGCACGGCGTGCCGTTCATGAACGACGGCAAAGGGTATGCCCCGCTGCCGTTCTTCTACCATCAAGTCAAAAGCGGCGATAATCCTAAGGTCGAGAACTATCCCCGTTTTTCCATCCCGTTCTACCCCCAGTGGTGGCGCTGGACCCGCATTCGTTAGCCGCATCTCGCTTCGAGGCGGTTCCATCAGATCAAGGAGGATCGGATGTCAAGACTTCTGGAATGCACCGGGCTGGTCAAGCAGTACCCGCGTAAGTTGGCGGTGGCCGATGTCAGCTTCCACGTCGATCCCGGCGAAGTCGTGGGGCTCCTCGGGCCGAATGGTGCCGGCAAGTCGACTAGTTTCCGTATGACGTGTGGCCTGGTCACGCCCACCCGCGGCAAGGTGATGTTCAACGGCACGGATGTCACCAACTGGCCCCTTTATCGCAGGGCCCAGGCTGGCATGGGTTATCTGCCGCAGGACACCAGCATCTTCACCAAGCTGAGTGTCGAGCAGAACCTCATCGCCGTGTTGGAATACATGCCTCTTTCCACGAAGGAGCGCAAGCACCGCTGCGACGAACTCCTCAGTGAATTCGGCATCACGGAGAAGCGGCATCAGACCGCCTCCACGCTCTCCGGCGGGGAAAGGCGACGGCTCGAGATCGCCCGCTGTCTGGCCAGCCGACCCAACCTGATCCTGCTGGACGAGCCGTTCACGGGGATCGATCCCGTCACGATCAACAGCATCCAGGACATCATCGCCGAACTGCGGAATTCGGGGATCTCGATCCTCCTCACCGACCACCGCGAGCGCGAGACGCTCACCATCACCGATCGCAGCTACATCGTCTTCGGCGGACGGATCCTGTGCAGCGGCGACGCGGAACAGGTGCTGAGCGATCCCGACGCCCAGAAGTATTATTTCGGCAGCCGGTTCGACGCGCAGTCCATCATCGCCAGCAAGGGAGTGTTCCAGGCCGGGCAATTCGAAGAGCGGAACGCGGCCTAGAGCCCTGTGATAGGCCTGGGTTCCTCTCGATAACCGACCCCTATCTGGAAGATGAAGATTCCGTCTGGAAACCGCCGGCATGGCTAGTTCCCTCGATCACCGAACCTCGCTGGCCGCCGGCCTTCCCTTGCCGAACGGCTGGGGGCTGCTTCGGCGTGTCTCGTGGGTGATCCTGCTCTGTTCCGCCGGTCTGCTTTATTTCGGTCTTTCCGGTATTGCCCGGGCCGATGAGCTGCAATCGGTCACCCCGCGCTACGAACGTCAGGTCGTCTGGCTGATCCCCGCAGTGCTGGCTTTCCTGGGTGCGACGACGTTCTCCTACGAACGGCTCAAGGGGCTGAGCGACTGGCTGTTCGTGGCGTGCCTGCCCCTCCTGGTGATCGTCCTGGCGACACCGCCACGCAACGGGGCCCGCAGCTGGATTCCTCTGGGGTTCTTCGATTTCCAGCCGTCCGAACTGGCCAAGCTCACGTTCATCATGGCGCTGGCCCATTACCTCATGTTTCGCGAGAACCACCGGACTTTGCGCGGGCTCCTGGTGCCATTCCTGGTGATGCTCTTCCCCGTGGCACTGATCCTTCTGGAGCCAGATCTCGGCTCGGCTATGCTCTTCGTTCCGGTGTTGTTCGCGATGCTCTTCGCCGCCGGAGCGAGGGCCACTCATCTGGCGATGATCGTGTTCCTGGCGGTTGCCATGCTCCCCGTCTTCTGGCAGGGGATGAACGCCGAGCAGCGGTCGCGGGTGACCTCGCTCTTCACCCAGGTCGATGGCGGTCCGGCGCCTCGCGGCGACGGTTATCACCAACATCAGGCCAAGCAGGTCATCGCCCTGGGCGGAGTCTGGGGGAGCGAGATCGACGGGCAGCTCATCGACGAACCGATGGCCTACCATCTTCCCGCCGGCCAGACCGACTTCGTGTTCTGCCTGGTGTCGGAACGCTTCGGCCTGTGGGGATCGCTGCTGACTATTGGCCTGTACGTCCTGCTGCTGATCGAAGGGATGCGGATCGCATCCCACTGCAAGGAGCCGTACGGCCGCCTGGTCGCCACGGGGATCACCGTCTTGCTGACCTCCCAGGTGATCATCAACACGGGGATGGCCGTGGGCCTGATGCCGATCACGGGCATCACGTTGCCACTGATGAGCTATGGCGGCTCCAGCCTATTGGCGACCGCCATCGAGTTGGGCCTCTTGATGAACATCCGCCTGCGAAGTCAGGCTCAGCTTCACGCAGAGCCCTTTTGGTTCGCCAGACGTTGATCGTTCGCAAGCCCCAATTCATTCGACAGTTGCGGCAATAGTACCGCCCCCAACTTCCCCCAGGACGATCCCTTCGCCAGTCGATCCCACCGTGGGAGACCACCGAATCAGCTCCGGTGAACGATTTGGACGATTTTTTCTCCGTCGAATGGTTAAGCTATGAGGAGTGCTGCGGTTTTCTAAGAAGAAGAATCAGTCAAGATTGGGACTCTGCCGAGAAAGGGCGCACATGCTTGCCACGCTGCCAAAAGCCAAGGGTTCGGGAAGTCGCCGTTCCAAGTCTTGGGAGACATCGAGCAGAAAACCGGCGGCTGGTTCCAAAATCCGCAAAGCCTCATCCGCTTCGGTGACACCCTCAGCGCCTCGTCCTGCACGGGAAGTGCCGGGCGAGATTCTCTACGTGGATCACCCGCTCTTCAGCCGACGGACAGCCGCCAAGCAATTGGAAAAGCTGCGACCCGATTCCATCGCCTCGCTGGAATGGCTCCCCCAGTCCGCAGGCGTTTCGACCGGCGCCCTCCTCCCCACTTTTGCGAGATCCCGTTTGCTGCTCCCCACCGAAGAAAATTATCTCTTCATGTGGATGAACTTCTGTCGCAGCCAGGCGGAAGCCAACCGGCGTCGACTGATGAGATCTCCGCACGACGAGGCGCTGTGGAGCAAGTACGACAGTTGGCTGGCCCAGGGACTGGTCGCTCGCAATCAGATCGTGCAGGCAAACCTCCGGCTTGTGGTGGCCCTGTCCCGCAAGTTGAGCAACTCGATCGACCATTTGGCCGAGTTGGTTTCGGAAGGGGTAATGCCACTGATCCGCGCGGTCGAACTTTTCGATGTCAGCCTCGGCAATCGCTTCAGCACCTACGCCACGTGGGCCGTCCGCAATCAACTGCACCGCAGCTTGAAGAAGGCTCAAAATTCAAGCGAGTTCACCGCCGGTCACATGGAGGGAGGGTTGGAGCAATTTGAAGATTTCCGCAGTCCGTCGCAGACATCACAGACGGAGGCCCACGATGCCTGCCAGCGGGAACTCGCCAACCTGTTGGAGACACTGACGGAACGCGAGCGTATGGTGATTGCCGCACGGTACGGTCTGGATGGACAGCCGCGAGGGCAAAGTCTGTCGGACATCTCCGAGAAGATCGGCCTAAGCAAAGAGCGGGTGCGGCAAATCGTCCTCAAGGCGCTCGGCAAGCTCAAAGTGACCGCCGAGCAAACACCGGTGCTCGTCGAACTCTGCGATGCCTGACGCAGCTTGCCGATCCCATGACGAGGTTAACGTGACTGGTGGATCCATCGATGCGTCGGCTACCGGTGGAGCATTCCGGGATTACCGAAAAACTAAGCGTCCTAAAGTGAATTCGACCTCCTTATTCGGCGGCGGTTGTCCAAAATGGACTGTGCAACCAGTTGGGCAACAGTTCGCCGATGGGAGTCTTCATCGTGGCCAGTCATGCCGTGTCCGTCGACGAAGTGGTGACTTTGAGTGATGCCCCCCAAGTTTTGGCGATTCCCCCCGGTTTGAGATTTCTTCAGCAATCTCCTTTGCCGGTATCTGCCGTCAGAGCCTTCGAATGGCATGCGGCCCCAGGGGCGCTCGAGCGATTGAGTCCCCCCTGGGAAGACGTGCGGGTGATTTCCCGGACAGGCGGTATTGCCGACGGCGGAATGGTGACGCTTTCCGTCCCCACCGGTCCCATCCGGCAAACATGGGTGGCCCATCACGATCGCTGCGTTTGGGGTCATGAATTCCGCGATGTGCAGATCAAAGGCCCGTTCGCGAAGTTCGAACATACACACCGTTTTCTGCCGACCTCCCCGCATGGGTGTGAACTTCAAGACGACATTCACTATCTGCCCCCCGGCGGAGCCTTGGGACGTTGGTTGGGGCGGGGATTCATCGAGAATAAGTTGCGGACCATGTTTGACTATCGGCATGGCGTCACATCTGCGGATCTCGACCAATGGCGGACACTCCACGACTCGGGATTCCAGCCACAGAATATTCTGGTTTCGGGAGCCACTGGGTTGGTCGCATCCCAACTCATTCCCCTGTTCACGACACAGGGGCACCGTGTGGCACGGTTGCTGCGGAAACCATCGACATCGGCCTTCCCCACCGGGCTGCCGGACGTGCTCTGGAATTCCGAGACCGGGGAGATTTCGGAGGGCGAACTGCAAGGGGTCACCGCTGTCGTTCATCTCGCGGGCGAGAACATCGCCGGAGCACGCTGGACTCCCGAGGTCAAGCAGAGGATTCGCGACAGCCGCGTCGTCGGCACCCGCAAACTGTGCGAGCTCCTGGCCGCGATGCCCCACCCCCCCGAAGTTCTGGTCTGCGCCTCGGCCATTGGTTTTTACGGTGACCGGGGAACAGAGCCGTTGACCGAAGACTCATCACCCGGTGCAGGCTTTCTCCCCGAGGTCTGTCAGGAATGGGAAGCGGCCTGCGAACCGGCACGCAAAGCGGGGATTCGGGTGGTCAACCTTCGAATCGGTGTGGTGCTCTCTCCACAGGGAGGGGCTTTGCAGAAACTGCTACTCCCCTTTTCGATGGGGGCCGGCGGCGTGGTGGGAGATGGTCGGCAGGTGTGGAGCTGGATCTCCATTGACGATCTGTGCGGGTCGATCCTGCATGCGATCGCCACCCGCACTCTGCATGGCCCTGTCAACGCCACCTCACCGCACCCTTCCACCAACGCGGAGTTCACACGCACGCTCGCCAAAGTCCTTCACCGGCCCGCGTTCATCCCGGTTCCGGCCTTTGCCGCACGATTGGCCTTGGGAGAGATGGCGAACGATCTTTTGTTCGCGAGCAGCCTTGTCCAGCCCGTCCGATTGCTCGAATCGGGCTACCAGTTCCGCACCCCGGAACTGGAAGTGGCTCTCAGGCATCTCCTCGGTCGGCCAGCTTCTGCTGCTCGTGCTTAAATCTCACCTGACTTCATGGTGCAGGCTGGTCACTCGGCGCCAGTCGCAGTGGCCGACACATCTCGAAGAGCTTTCGGGATACCCGCATCAGCCGCTGCCGGATTCGATTTGGGAATATCCTGAGCCGGTGACGAGGGCGCAGACTTCGCTCGCTTTCCATGCTTGGCATGGCGATCCGCCCATTCGGTCATCTCCGCCAGTTGATGGAGGATCGACTCGCGAGCGAGATAGCCGTGCCCCTCATGCGGCAGCACGACCAAACGCGCTGTCGCGCCGTTCGCCGCCAAAGCCTCGTAGAACCGTTCCGACTGCATGGGGAACGTGCCGGAGTTCTGATCCTCTTGCCCATGGATCAGCATGATCGGCTCCTTGATGCGGTTGGCATGGAAGAACGGAGACATCTTGGCATAGACCGTGGGAGCTTCCCAAAAGGTGCGTGGTTCGTTCTGAAAGCCGAACGGGGTGAGTGTGCGGTTGTACGCGCCGCTGCAGGCGACACCCGTGGCGAAGAGATCGGTGTGGGCCAGCAGGTTGGCCGTCATGAATGCACCATAGCTGTGCCCCGTCACCAGAATGCGATCGGGATCACCCACGCCCAGTTCGGTCACGATGTTGACCGCAGCCTGGGCATCCGCCACCAGTTGCTCGACATAGGTGTCGTTCATCTTGCGCGGCGAACCGACGATCGGCATAGCGGTGTCCATCATCACCGCGTAGCCCTGAGTCAGGAACATCAGCGGGCTGGCACCCCACAGCCGGGTGAACTTGTTCGGAGAACCCCGCACCTGGCCCGCGGTCTGGGCATCCGAATACTCGCGAGGATAGGCATACATGATGACCGGGAGCTTCACCTTCGACGCCCGGTCGTATCCCGGCGGCAGATAGAGCGTCGCCGAAAGGGGGACGCCATCGGCCCGCGAATAAGTCAGCAGTTCCTTCGTGCAGGAGGTGAACTGCGGATGCGGATCCTGGAACTTGGTGACGGCCCCCAGATCCATCCCCGCCACCGGGAAGTCGGGCTGGGCGGGAAGCACATAGGGATCGAGCGGACGCCCCGCGCTGTCGTAGCCGACAGGCTTCAACGCATCGACCGGCCCCACAAACTCGGTGAGCGGTTGAGGCTTCACCTTCGGCAATTGGCGAAGATGGTAGTTGGGAGTCGAGGCCGGGCTTTGGTACTGGGTCAGAATGGTTTCTTGATTGTCATCGGCGAACGCGACGAAAGTTTCATACGTGCCGCGTTGCGAGCGGAAGAGCCGATCACGCACCCCGGTGACAAGGTCGATCCGATCCAGAAAGGGGTGATCCCCTTCCGGAGACCCGCCGGTTCCCTCCATGAAAATGGCTTCCCCCTGCTTGAGAATCACGCTTTGACCATCCGCCGTCCGTGTCCGCACTGGTTTGCCGGGGTCGCGATAGGCATCGCTTGTCGAGAGATCGAAGAGGACGCGGCGACTTTCGACCGGTTGCTGGAGATCGACGCGTGCGACTGTCTTCCAGCGGCGAATCGAGTTCGTTTCGGTGATCAACACTTCGTCGGGGGTGGTGGTGAAATCGAGGTCGCTCAACCTTTGGGCGGTCTGAAGGACTTCGGCAATTGGCCCGTCGAACGGGGCGGCGAGCGTCACCAGTCGATCGCGGAACTTGGAGCGTGTCTCCGGATTCCCGCCATCCAGCGTCTCGACCCAATACAGGCGGGATGCCTGGTGGGGATCCCACTCGAACATGCGCCCGCCGGCGCTCACACCATAAGTGGCGGCAAACTGGGGAGCCTCGATATCGCTGAGCGTTCGCAACGTGGCCCCATTTTCAAGATCGACGATCTCCACAGTGCGGGCGAACCGGCTGTAAGGCACTCGATACGAAAAGGGTTTCTTGAGCTTGGTCACAACCATATAGCGGCCGTTGGGTGATACGGTTGCGGTCGTGAACAGCCCCGGCTTCCCAATGGGAGTTGCCTGGAGTGTAGCCGCATCGATCCGGGTCAATTGGGCGGTGGCGTAGAACTCGAATAGTTTTTCATCGTGGGGATCTTTGAGCAGATCCTGATAGGTGCTCGCCTTGGCCTTCTGTCCCGAGGTCGATTGGACCAGGGGGCCGGTGGGTGTGGCCGGTTCGACGGGAGCCGGTCCGCGATCCGCAGGGATCTGCCGCACCAGCAGTTCCCGGCCATTGTTGATCCAGCGCAGCGGCGAGCCTCCCACATCGGAGAGGAGCACTCCCGGCACCAGGCGGGGCGTCAGAACTTCGGGCTTGGCCCCGTCGGCACCTGTCGCACCTGTTTTGACATCGACAATCCAAAGCTCCATCCCGCCGGGAGTGTCGATCGTGTAGGCGAACCTGTCACCAGCCGGCGACCAAAGTGGCACGGAGAGACCCTTGTGCTCCACGATCACGCGCGGCTCACTGCCGGGTGTGAGCTGCTGAATGGCGATCCGCGTGTGCTCTGTCGTGCGGCGCTGCACGGAGAGCGAGGGATCGACGCGCATGCTCGCCAGCTTCAAGAAAGGGCGGGCATAAAACTCGATCGACGGCCAGGGAGTGCGGTCGACCAGCAGGAACTGTTTGTGGTCCGGAGAGAGGACCATTTGCGAGGGAAGGGGTGCATCGATGATCTGCACCATCTCGGGTGGCGGGAGTCGATACCCGCTCTCATCGGCAGCTTTCAGAATTGAGCCGCAGACCGACCAACACAGACCAATCGCCAAGAGGCCGATCGATCGACCGCGCATCACCCGAAGTGCCACCGAAATCGCCATGCCGTCGCCCCGTTAAAACCGCAGGTTACATGTCGCAAGAGTCCTGTCAGGTTTTGACAGGCTTCTGTCGCTCGGTTCGGCGCTGACCCGGCAACTCAATTCTTCACCGAAGCATAGCCATTCGAGCGGGGCGGAGTCATAGAAAAAAGTCGATCCGCAGGTCTGGTTTCGATATTCCCCACGCCCTCTCGAAAACTCGTCGCGATCGATGAATGAACGGCTGACAACACATCGACGGGAGGTCGCACTCTCGAAGAGTTCTCCAACGAAATAGGGCTGCGTTCCGCATCCGCGAAAGCAGCCCCCCAAACTTGTGTCAATAGATTTCGCCACCTCTTGACGACAGACATTTTCATGCCGGGAATTACTCCGGTTTGCTCACTTCCTTCGCGGCGTTCCGCTGAGCTTTCACAAGATCTTCGATGGCTTCCTTGAGCCCTTGAACTTCCTTCCGCAGGGCTTCTTGCTGAGTCCTCAGGGCCTCGATATCCGTGCCCTGAGCCGGATGTGCGAACACGCGGGTCAACGGGGCGGTCTGAGTGGTCGTTGCCTGAGACGATTGTGCCTTGCGGGCCTGCTGCATCGCTTCGTCGGCCTGCTTGCGCATCATCGCCTCGTCGGCTTGCTTACGCATGAACACCACGCGTTCCTTGACTTCCGCCTCGCTCAGACCATGGAGGAATTGCGGGGGAACGTAAGGTTGCCCTTCCAGCACACTCGTGGCACGAATCGACGGCATCGCCACTGGCTGCGGCCCCGAGAGGCGACCGAACAAACCCTTGACACGAGCCTGGATCTCGGGAGGCAGCGTCCCCATCTCCTGCTCGGGGACTTCCCACTTGCTGTCGCCTCGCGTGACGCTCAATTTGCCCGGCTCCTTCCCCACCTTGGTGAAGGTGACAGAAACATCGTCGGGGAGTTGCGTGGCCCGCGACATCACGAAGACCGGCCCCGCCAGCCGCATCCCGGTGCGTGGCACACCCGGCAAGGGTTCGCCATCCGTGGTGTTGATGATGATGTTGCCATCATCCGAGGTGGTTACGGTGATGCCCATGACTTGCCCTTCCGGCGCATTGACCGTTCCGGCTACGGCGTTCGCCGTTTCGCCTGACCCGTTGATCACAAAACTGGCGATGCCGGTGGATTGAATAGCGGGGGTGGAAGGAGTTTCGGCGGCGGGCTTGGCTGCTTCGCCGGGCTTGACCACCTGGCCGGACGCCACCTTCTTTTGGGCCACCTTCTGCACCCGGCTCGTGGCGGACGGGGAGACACTTTCAGTCGCGGGTTGTGGAACACCGTCGGTGGTGATCTGCAGTGTCACGGTTCCGCCGCTGAAGCTGGCCGTGGAGCCTGAGCTCTCATTTGAACCTGTCGAACCTGTGCCGCCGCCGCTGGTGGATCCATTTGACGATCCGCCCGCCGAACCGGAGGCGCTCCCGAATGCCGACGCACTTCCTGAAGAGAAGCTGCCTTTCCCGGAGACATTCTTCGGGGAATTCCCCGCAGCTTCCTTCACCGAAGATTTGAGGCGTGGCGACACGGGTTTTTCGTCAGCCAGCAGTTGGCCCACAGAGCCGAGACTCGCCGCCACCAGCGCCGCGCCCAAAATGCGGTTCATTGAAAACTTGACCATCTGCTCCATCCTTCGTGATAAACGTGTTTGAACGTCTCAATCCTTGAGACCAGGATCTGGCGACAACATGTCGCCCTGTCAATACTCGGATCGGGACAGGACAACCCATCCCGCAGCATGAATTCATTCCTGGGGATCTTGAGAGACGACCATCAGATCCCGCACCGGCATCATTCCCCGGCGGCCATCCGCCAGGCTGACTTCCACCCATTGATCGCGCTGCACGACATCACGCCGATGTGGAGCGAGGGCCAACTGCAACTTATGCTTCAACTCCTCCTGCGATTCGAGTTGCTGGGCATCGAAGGCCTCCAATTGTTCCAGATCGGTGGCCTCAATCACACGCACCACCATGGGGCGCGTCATCCCGTCGCCATCCGCGAACATGACCTGCACTTCGTCGGTCACCAACTCCATCACTTCGTTCGCCGCATCTTCAGCGGGTTGAAAAGCGACCTGATCCCTCAGAGAGGCATCGGCAAGAGTTTGCCGGGCCGCCATTTGCATGGTTCCCGGGAGGGGAGGTTCAGTTCGCCCAATTGGCACCGTACCGCGCCCCGCATTGTCGATGCCGGGGAGCGAAGACTTCACTTTTCCAGCCAGTTGCACTGGCGAATCGCCCATCAGCGAGTTCGACGAAAACCAACCGCCACCGAATGACACCAGCATGAGCGCCGCGACAAGCGACACCTGCCGCCACGTCTTCCGGGCCAACTTTTGCCGACGCATCCTCCTCCCGCCCATTGACAGGGAACTCGTTGGAGAGACAGTCCGTAACATGTTCTGCTCTATTGGAATCAGTTCCACTGCTTCGAAAGTTCGAGTGCCAACGGCCTGCGAACGTAGCACCCGACCCATCAGCCGGTCTTCGAGAAGGGCCAGCGCTACGGTTCGCCACTCGCCGGTCGCTTCGGCCATTGCCAAAAAGGACCGCTCTTCGTCTTCGCTCAATTCGTGGTCGACTAAGCGCTGAAGCAATTCGTCGTTCCATTCGTGGGCGTGGGTCTGAAAATTCATCGGGATGCCTCACTCAAAACATGGGCCGAAAGCAGTGAACGAAGTTTGGCCCGGGCTCGATGCAACTGGGTCGTCACCTGGGGTTCCGTCAGGCCCAGATGCGCGGAGATCTCGGCGTAGCTCCAGCCTTCGGTGTACTTCAAAACCAGCAGTTCACGGTCCTTGGGAAGGAGCCGTCCGATGGCGGCTTGAACCAGCTTCTGTCGTTCTTTGGCGAGAAGGAGACCTAAGGGGTCGGGGATCGATTCCCCATCCGGCACCTGCCCCGATCCGGCAAACCGATCCATCATTCGCCGCCGCCTCCCCATACGTCTTCGGTGCAACAAGGCCGTTCGCACAGCGACGGTGTAGAGCCACGCGGGCGTCAGCTCACCAGCTCCCGTCTGCTGCTGGCTCCTCAGGGCTGCGATTGCCAGTTCCTGGAAGAGTTCGTCGGTGACTGTCGATTCCCCGGAGCGGATGGCCAGCACCTGACGCAGCCAGCGTTCGTGCTGGGCCAGCACTCGTCGCAATCTCTCCGGCGGAGAGCAGGAAAGCTCATCGCAGGTAAAGCTCTCCATCCGTGATTTCACCTGCAGCGTGTCTGGGACGGCGAAGAGCCATTTCTCACTGGAGAGTCAGTTGCCGCTCGCTCAAAAACCTTTTAGGGAATTTCGGTGGAAACAACCCTTACCATTCGACGGCCGTTGCGGATGGGGTTGAATGCTCTTCAGACCCGGGAAGCCACACGAATGCCCCTGATCATTTCAACGGATCATTTCATCGCAAGCCCAATGATGATCAGCGCCAGCGGTGCCAGAAAGACGGCAGCGCAGGTGAGTGTCCCGAGAATTGCGAAGAGCTTGTTACGTTCCGATTCAAACAGACCCACCAAGCCGATGGCTCCCCCCAGGATCGATAGACCCATGAAGCCGAGCATCGCCAGCCCAATCAGTATCACCTCGGGGGCCTCTTCGTCGATGCCACCCGGAGTGGTCATCTCCAGGTAAGTCGAATATCCGACACACGCCAGAATCACGGCGCCACATCCCAACCCCATCAGGAAGGAGATCACTCCGAAAATGGAATGCCTGTTTGACATCGTTTCTCTCCCCGGTGGTTGTTGTGCAGAACGCAGTGATTTTGTGAATACTTATGATTGGTGGTGCCGTGATTTCCCGCTACGAAACACGAATCGCCATCGTGTCCACACACAATTTCCATCACAAGGGGAATTCATCAGGAGGCCATTCAACTTCTGAACAAACCCGCCGCTGGTAGTGAGCCAGGATCTCCATGCCACAAAAATAGGGCATAGACAGTAACAGATCGACATATGTGTTGATTCTTGGATGATGTTCAGGGAACATCTCACGATCAATCGGTTTCGGCCAACTTCTACTCATTCCGGCTTGGAGATTCCCATGAACACTTCTACCAGAAACGCAAAACATCGAGGGTTTTCCCGCGGGTTCACGCTGATCGAACTCCTTGTTGTGATTGCCATTATCGCCATCCTCATCGCGCTCTTGCTCCCCGCAGTTCAGCAAGCCCGAGAAGCGGCCCGCAGGACGCAGTGCCGCAACAACCTCAAGCAGATGGGGCTGGCACTGCATAATTACCACGACAACTACCTCATGTTCCCCCGCGGCAACTATTTTTCTCAAGCGGGAGGCGGCACCATTCAAGATCCCAATCCCTACCGCGGCCGCAGCGCCCATATGATGCTGCTCCCGTACATCGATCAAGGCCCGCTTTACAACACGCTCGATTTTTCGCTCGCCTCCGACAACGGCGTGAACAACACCGCCTGCCAGAAGATCATCGCCGCCTTTCTTTGCCCCAGCGATCTGGGAACGGACAATTCCGCCGTCGGCGGTGGCAACAACTACGCGGGATCGGCCGGGCCGAGCGTCTACTGGGGGAGCCATACCACCGCCAACACCGAAGCCAATCAGATCGGCCTCTTCAACACCAAGGTGAATGTCGCCATCCGCGATGTGACCGACGGGACCTCCAACACCGTCGCCATGGGCGAGCAGATCATCGCCCGGCCCGATGGCACACCGACCAGTGTGAATTCCCGGGCCGCCACCAAGCGTGGCGGAGCGATAGGTACCGCTCCCATGACGTTCATGTCGGTCGGAGATCAGAACACCTTTGCCACCAGTTGCACCAACGCCACCATCGGTTATGTGGACGACTCCGGTCCAGAGGGGGTGCGTTGGACGAACGGCATCGCCAACCAAACACTGTTCAACACGATTCTCAACCCCAATTCGCCTTTGCCGAACTGCATCAATGCCTGCACGACTTGCTCGGCGACCGACAACATGGGGATGTGGGCCGCCCGCAGTCGGCATACCGGTGGCGTGCATACGCTTCTTGCAGACGGTTCCGTCAAATTTGTCAGTGACAATGTTGACAATACAACCTGGCAACGAGCCGGTGCCCGCGCCGATGGCAACGTGCTCGGGGAGTTCTAATGGGGTGTCTGTCAGATCCCATTTTCCGCCTTCTTCGAATCATCACCATCTCGTGGAAACAAGTTTCGCATGTTCCATGCATTCCCCAGTCGCACCAAGCCGACCCGTCCCTTCTTTCGCCGGACCGCAGCCGTGGTTCTTGCGGCCTGCGCCACATTCTTCGTCACGGGCTGCGGCAACGATCGACCAGCACTTCCCGTCTATTCCGTTGAAGGACTCAAACGCGACCTAACTTCCATTTCCCAGACGGGTGATGGCGGCAGCGCTTTGGAAGGGATCAAATACTCAGTCGACAAGCTGGTCACCGAGAAATTCCCCGGAGCGGACGAACTCAAAAAGTTGCAGCTGCAACTCGAAAAGGCTCCCACCCCCGACCGCCGCAAGGCCCTTGCCGCTGACATGCTGAAGGTGATTG